>CAYSHJ010000741.1:0-1841 GCA_964430385.1 uncultured Planctomycetaceae bacterium | reverse complement strand
CACATACGCTTACATCTGCTGCGACGCCGGCCTCGTCGTCGTCTCGCTTGATGACCCGCTGCGCCCAGTCGTCACGAGCGTGCTGGGGCACGAAAGTCTCAGTCATCCGCATGCCGTGCAGGTGCAGTTCCGTTACGCCTTCGTCTGCGACGACAACGGCGTACAGATTCTCGACACGACCGACCTCGCGCATCCGCGTCCGGTGGCCGGCATCGAATTAAAGGAAGCTCACAATATCTACGTCGCGCGGACTTACGCCTACGTCGCCGGAGGTCGCCAAGGTCTTGTCATTCTGGACATCAAGAATCCGCTGCAACCGAAGATCGACCAAATCTATCACGCGAACGGAGCGATCAACGACCTGCACGACGTGAAGCTCGGCATCACTTACGACAGCGAGTTCGCGTATCTCGCTGACGGCCGCAACGGATTGAAAGTCGTGCAACTCACCTCGCCCGAAACACCCGGCAACGACGGTTTTAGCCCGCGCCCAACGCCCTGCCTGATCGCGACATTTCCGATCCCGCACGGCGGCCACGCGCTGGCCATTTCCAAGGGCGTCGATCGCGACCGCGCCGTCGATGAATCGGGCCATCAAATCGCCGTCTTTGGCCGAGTCGGCGCGAGACCGCTCAACTTGATGGAGCAACGACGCCTCTATCAACGCCCCAACGGTGCCGCCTGGAAAGTCTTCGACGGCTCGCGAGATCTCAAGATTGACGACCCTCGCCAGCGCGAGATCAACCTGCACCACCAACTCGAACGCTTCTACGGCAAAAGCGGCCTGCGCCGCCGATGACATAACGCGGGCTTCGCCCGCAACCGTAGCGGCGTCGCTCCGCGACGCCGATCCAAGTCGCGGAGCGACTCGGCTACGTATTGCTCACGGCGCGCAGAATTGATGACCGGTGACTCGAACGCGGCCTTCGGCGGCCAGATCGTCCATGCGCCGAGTGTCGAAATCCTTTGGACTGCCAGAGCGAGCCGCCTCGAGAGCACGTGGATACGGGAGCAGCCCGCAAGTAGCTTGCACGCCTACGTCCGACCGAACGTTCGCTTGATTGCCTGGTTCTGAGCGATGTCTTATTGTGGCACCCATCATGCAGATTCGCTGTCCGCACTGTCACAATCCGATTGAAGTGGTCAACGACGACCCATCGGGTGACGTCTCGTGTCCGTCGTGCGGCAGTTGTTTCAACCTGGCGAAGGACATCGAGACCGCTACGGACGACGGCTCGGGAGTTCGCACGCTGGGGCATTTCCAGTTGCTGCACTCGCTGGGACGTGGAGCTTTCGGCGAAGTCTGGAAAGCGCGTGACACGGAACTCGACCGCATCGTCGCGATCAAGATTCCCCGGAAGGAAAATCTCACCGAGGCCGAAGCTGAGAAATTTCTGCGCGAAGCGCGAGCCGCCGCGCAGGTGCGGCATCCGAACATTGTCTCGGTCCACGAAGTCGGTCGTGAGGACGGCCGCATCTACATCGCCAGCGACTTCATCGACGGCGCCAGTCTCGACGAATGGGTTCAGGCCCATCCGCTGACGGTTCGCGAATCAGTCGAACTGTGTGCAACGATCGCCGAAGCCCTGCATCACGCCCACGAAGCCGGCGTCGTCCACCGCGACCTCAAGCCGCAGAACATTCTGGTGCAGAGGGAACAGGGGACAGGAGACAGGAGTCAGGGAACAGGGGGCAGTAGTCATGGGACAGAAAAGACAAACACCTCCGTGACACCCGCTGGCTCTGCTTCCCTGTCTCCTGTTTCCCGTCCCCTGTCTCCTGACCCCTGTCCCCTGTCCCCTGTCCCCTGTCCCCTGTCCCCTGTCCCCTGTCCCCTGTCC
>CAYSHJ010000740.1:0-1613 GCA_964430385.1 uncultured Planctomycetaceae bacterium | reverse complement strand
AATGGTTGCGGCCTCCGCCGGGGTTGTAGATTTCCTGATATGGCACGGCAGTCGCGGACAGTTCGGTCATCTGGCCGTCCGCTTGAGCGTGAACCGCAGTGCCGCGAATGACGATGGGCAAGACCGCTCGGCCCGCTTCGGGCGTCGCTTTGAAGACAATGCAGCCGTCAACGCTCTTGTCCGGCAAGATGCGTCCGCACTCGGCAATGATGCCGGTCGGCAGACCATCCACATGCAACTGTACCGCGCCAGTGAAGCCGTTCTTGCGCTCGACCTTCACCCACACGACGCCATTCACGCCGGGCGACAGGTTCGTCTTGTCAGTGTCAGCGTAGAGATCGAAGTACGGCCGAGCCTGCGTGACCTCGATGGCGTACATGAACGATTCGCCGCCGCGCAGGTGCATGTCGCGGATCTCCAGCACATATTTGCCGTCGGCCGGAATCGAAAAACTTTCGATCCAAGAATCCTGCGAGCCGCGTTTGCCCAGCCGCAGGTCGTCGTTCTCGGCGAGCGTCTGGCCTTTGTCGTTGACGATCCGGATCGTCGAATCGAGCTCCGATTGCAGCCGCCGCGCTTTGACCTCGAACGAGAGCTGGTCGTCTTTCTTCGCCTCGAACACGAAGCAATCGACGTCGCCTGGAGCTTCGATGCGGCCGTTGATGACGCAGGGCAGGGAAATCTGAGATTTCAAATTTGAGATTTCAGATTTCGCGTCAGCGAGCAGTTTTTCAGCCGAGTTATTGTCATCGGCCGACTCCATGACGATTGGCAAAGCCGTAACATAGGTCGCGACCGGGTTGCTCAATAATCCGTCTTGGCTAGCGTGGGGCGTCAGCCCCCCGGTTGCCGGAGCGTTGTTGGACGTCGTTACCACCGGGGGGCTGACGCCCCCCGCTAGCCTGGAAACGGGAAGCGGCAGTCGCACGCGAATGATTCCGTTTGGCAGGTCGCTTGACGGCGTGAGCGTCACTGCTGGGTCGGCCGGAAGCTGAGAGCCGATGGCCGTGAGTTTGGCTTCCTGTCCCGCCGTAATCCCCAGCGGGAATACGCTGCGCACGAACGGGCGCGAGTGAATCTCAACCGCATATTCCCAATACTGATTGCCGTTGTAGCGCACGTCACGCATCTCCAGCAGGTACTCACCGGCCTGCTCGAAGCGGTGACACAAGAACGGATCGCCGTGAAACACGTTATCCGCCGCCGCGACCGTCGAACCCTGAGCGTTGCGGATCGTCAGGATCGGGTCGCTGTGTGTTTGCAGGTCATGAATCCGATCCTGCAACCGCTGCGATCGCACATGGAACACGAACGACTGCCCGGCCTCGACCTTGAACTTGAAGAAGTCCACGTCCTCGGCCTTCTCGATGCAGCCGCAAACGGTCGCCGGAAGTGTGATCGCCTGAGCCTCGGCCACCGAGTCGTTCTTGGCTTGCTCGACGACCACCGGATCTTCGACCACGACCAACTGCGCGACCGTGCTGATCCCCTGCGGCGTGAGCACTCGCAGATCGCGCACCCCCGGCATCGCGTCCGCCGCGACCGCCACTTTGATCTTGAGCGCCGTGACGTTCGGCGACTTGTCATCCTTCTTCACCTCCGGCGGCACAACC
>CAYSHJ010000739.1:0-1504 GCA_964430385.1 uncultured Planctomycetaceae bacterium | reverse complement strand
GCCGTCGATGGTCAGGTCATCGACGTTCAGAAAGACGCGGTGGCATCGCCAGAAGCGGTCCTTCAACTTCAAGAACAACCGGCGAGCGGCCGGCGTCAATCGGCGATACAAGTCGAGGTCAAAGAGCAGATTGCCGCCGGTGGCTCGGCAGAAGCGGAAGAAGGCCGGATTCCACTCGATCCGCCAGCAGCGATCGTTGTCCACGATGCCGCCCACTCCCCCGACGGTCGGCAGCAAGATGCTGAGAAACTGGAACGCAGCGTACTCGTGCTCCTGCGTCTCCGGATTGTAGAAGCCGGTGTTCTGGTAGCTCACTGCCGTGAGCCGCACGAGCGATTCCCGCAGCATCGCGTACTGCGAACCGCCGGTGTCGAGCCCCAAGCGCTTGAGCATCCAGTACGGTGTCGCGAGCAATACGGCATCAGCATTCGGTCGGCTCAGCGTCGCTCCCAAGAGTCCCCACAAGATGAATTCGTCGATGGATTGCAGGCCGAGTGCCGAGCGAACCGTCACCTCGGCCGTCTTCTTGCCGGTCGGCGTAACGAACGAATACGACGTCCCGAAGACAGACGAATTGAGTTTTCCGCTGAGCGGCCACAACGCCGTCTCCAACAAACTCAATTGGGCAATCCCCTCTCGCTCGATTCCGGGGAGCCGATAGCGATTCAGCTTCGCTGCGGTCGTCGCGTCGGTGGTTGTGGCAGGGCCGCTCATGGAAAGAGGCGTGAAAGAAATCCCATTCGCTTCTTCGCCGGCTTCGCGGCAGTCTTGCTCTTCTTGTCCGCTGATAGTTCGGACGGCCGTATTCGGGCCGCGTTCGTCAGCGTTCGTGAACGACCATCCGTCAATGCGAGCCGCTGCTGCAAGGAGCCGATCAAGATGTTCCCTTCCCTCAGCCGTTCGCTCAGTCCGCTAATCAACTCCATCTGTTTGGAGATCAGTTCGGAATGTTGCGTGATCTGGTGGTTCTTGATGTCGAGTTCGCGGCGAAGCATGGCGAGCAATTCCGCATTCCCGTTCGTCGATTCGCGGGATGCGTGCCGCTCAACGGGTGCCGCCGCCTCGGTTTGAACGGGCACTTCGCGGCGGAGCAGTTCCTCGCTGATCCGCCAAGGAAAGTTCTCTCCTTTCAGCCGCAGTTCTTTGGCCTCGTCTGCTGTCGGCGCAATGTGCTCACGATCTGCCTGGTTGTCGTCTTTGATGATCGGATAAATCACGCGGCGAATCGAACTCGGTGATTTTCCGGTGAGCTTGGCGGCTTCTCTGACTGTGAGAAACGACGGCATGGTGGAAGTGGGGAACGACAGGGCCAGCCTACCACTGTGGTGTCGGTTGGCAAGCGCTTCCGGCAGGGTTCCAGAATCGGGCCTGGTTCAAATCGCGAGATTTTCAGGTAGCAGGCGCGCAGCGGTAGCGTAGTCGTTGCGGGGCGAGAGCTGCCAACGGTTAGGCGGCGTGGCTGGGCGGGTTGGTGAGTTGGTCCAGCCAGTGGGGTTGGGTTTGG
>CAYSHJ010000738.1:0-7429 GCA_964430385.1 uncultured Planctomycetaceae bacterium | reverse complement strand
CGACCTGACCGGAACGTTGAATCATTCCCAGAATCGGCGGCCTCTCTGGGGCGAGAGTGCTGCGTCCGCGAGCCCCTTTCAAACGCCTCCGACGTCCCCGTCGTCCTTTTTTTGACCGCCTCGGGATGCCCTTGATGTCCTGCCACCACCAGCCCTTCGGGCCAGCGCAGTTTTCGCAGCGATTCAAAGCACTTCTGATCGTCGATCAACGGCAACAGAGTCAGTTCCATCCGTGGCTCCTCGCATCAGATCTCCAACGCGATTCACGCGGCTCCTTGCCACGCGGTCTTCAACTTCTACCGTCTTTCGTAATTCCCAAACAGACCTCCCCGGATCGCCGGTTGAGCCTTGGGCTTGAGCAGCGTGGCACTCGATGCAACGCGCCACTTCTTCGGACGGTTGGCGAGTTGCGATCGGCCCCTGCTGCGGTGACTCTCGGCGCGCTGGAATGAGCCACCAAACTATCAAGCCAACTCCCACAAGTGCGAGAAGCCATCGCTTCATCGGGTCTCAGCCTCCCGCGCCGCGCAGGGCGTCGTTGAATATTCCGACGTACCACTGGAAGAAACGGAAGATGAAGAACACGATGAAGCTCGCGACGGCGAGCCAGACCAGCCAACTGATCGCGGCGGTCAATGCCTTCAAGCTTCGCTGAGCTTGATCTTGAAACTGCGGGCTAAGCCGATGCAGGCTTTCCGGCACGGTACCGGAAGTTTCGGCGACGGAGACCATGTGAATGAAGTCCTCGGGGAACAGGCCGACTGCGGCGAGGGCTGTCGAGACGTCTTGCCCCTCGCGCACTCGGCCGCACAATTCCGGCGCGGCGTTTTGGAACGCGCCGTTGTTCGTCGCTTTCAAGCTGGCCGTCAGACTGCGATCGACCGGCATGCCGGTTTGTTGGGTGAGGTAATAGGCCCACGAAAACCGAGCGATCGCGAACGACCGCAGGCAAGTGCCGAGCACGGGGACTCGCAGCCAGAGCGGATCGAGCACGCGTTTGGCGGCGAAGAGTCGTACCGCCACTTGATAGCCTATCCACGCCAGCAGCGCGCTGCCAAACGTACAGGTCAGCCAAATCGCCGCGCCGCCGGCACCCGACAGGCCGAACACGAGCGACTTCAGATTCGGACCTCCCGGGCCGCTGTCGATCATGCCCAAGACCATGATCAACAGCGCGATGACCAGCACGGCCGCGACCAATTGAAACATCGGCCACGCGATCGACGACAAAAACTCCCGACGCAGTTGCGCGTTGTTTTCGTAGTGGTTGGCCAGATGCGTCAGCACCTCCGGCAACGCACCGCTGGACTCGGCCATCTCGACCATATCGGTCAGCAAGTCGGGAAACGTCCCGACCTGAGCTCGCATCGCCAAGGAGATCTCTTCACCACGAGCGATCCCGTTGACGACGTTCGCGAGCGCATCGCGGCACCGCACGTCGCTTGACTTGTTCGCCGCCAGCTTGAATGTCTGACGCACATCCACTCCGGCTTCCAGCATGGTGCTCAGCGATCGGCACATGTGAGCGAGCGTCTTCAACGGCAGAGAAGCGGACATGTCATTCCTCTCGAGTCGGCCAGCAGACCGCAATCGCCGCGACAGTGCATAAGGCCACGTCGACGAAGTTCAACCACTTCGACGCTTGATGCAGCCGCGAGAACCGCTCGTCACGAGCCGATTCCGGATGACTCACGATTTCGTACAGCGGCAAGAACACGGCGACGTAGTCGACCAACATTAACACCGACGCCAGACTCAACACTCCGATGAGCAGCCTCCAGCGCCGTCGATGTTCCTGTCGCCAAACGGCCGCCGCACCGCAGACAAATCCCAGCCCGACCAAAACAAAACCAAACAAGTAGTACGGCGGGAATCGCAAGGCGGCGAGTTCGTTCTTAATCAACGAATCAAACGCCGGTGAGGTCGCTTCCCGCACAGACGTCACCACGAACAACACTGCCGCGCCAATCCAGGCCGAAAGCGCGAAGCGAGCGATTGTGAGCCAGACTTTTTGCATTCCAACAGTCTAAGAAACGTTGAGGTGAATGACGAATGACGAAATGCCCAATGACGAAATACCCAATGACCAAAGAAACCCGAATGACGAATGACGAACTTGGTTTTAACCATGTCGTCATCTGTGGCCGATCATCGTGTCTTCCTATTCGTCATTCGAGCTTGGTCATTCTTTCGTCATTGGGTATTTCGTCATTCGTCATTTCACTCCCGCCTTTCCTCAATCGGCGTTGTTCTCCACAATGCCGCGCCGAATGGAACTCAAGACGAAGGAGCCGACCCATGCCTGGACGCAAACCTGCCAAACCAGTTCGCGCCGCTGGACGCTCGCACGCCTCGACGTTGATACGCCGAACCGGCAAGCCCGTCACTCGAACCAAACCGATCAACAGCAAGAGCCCGCAGACGATCGGGGGCTATTTGATTCAATGCTTACAGGATTACGGGGTTTCGGACGTGTTCGGCATTCCGGGCGACTTTGTCTTGCAGTTTTATGGCATGCTGACCGATAGCCCGATTCGAGTCGTCGGCACGACGCGCGAAGATTGTGCGGGCTACGCGGCCGATGGGTATGCTCGCGTACATGGCTTGGGAGCTGTCTGCGTGACGTACTGCGTCGGCGGGTTGAGCTTGTGCAACTCGATTGCCGGAGCGTACGCGGAGAAGTCACCGGTGATCGTCATCAGCGGAGCGCCGGGCATCGAGGAGCGTCGCTCCGATCCGCTGTTGCATCATCGCGTACGGGACTTCAATACTCAGCGCGAGGTCTTTGAAAAGATCACGGTCGCGACAGCGTTGCTCGACGATCCACTCACGGCGTTTCGCGAAATCGACCGCTGCTTCGAAGCGGCCGTGCGGTTCAAGCGGCCGGTGTATCTGGAACTGCCGCGCGATCGCGTGCGGACGAAAGCGTTGTTTCCGCACAAACCCAGCCTCGAAACTCCGTGCAGCGACAAAGAGGCTCTGCATGAGGCAATCGCCGAGGCGGCGACAACGATCAACGGAGCGAAGCGGCCGGTGATCATCGCGGGGGTCGAGATTCATCGCTTCGGCTTGCAAGACGCCGTCATCAAGCTGGCCGAGAAGCATGAAATCCCGATGTGCGCGACGTTGCTCGGCAAATCGGTTGTCAGCGAAAAGCATCCGCTGTACCTCGGCATCTACGAGGGCGCGATGGGCCGCGAGGACGTGCGGCAATACGTTGAAGAAAGCGACTGCGTGATTCTGCTGGGCACGTTTATGACCGACATCAACTTGGGCATTTACACGGCTCACCTGGACCCCGCGAAGTGTGTGTACGTCACCAGCGAAAAGTTGCGCATTCGGCATCACCACTTCCACGATGTGCTGCTGCAAGATTTCATTCGCGGCCTGGGCCGAGCCGACCTTCACCCGCCGAAGTTTTCGGGTTCCGTTCATCGTGAGGCCGGTGACGAGCCGTTCGTGTTGAAGCCCGAAGCACCGGTCACGGTGCGGCAACTTTTCCGGCGAATCAACAAGCTGCTGGACGACACGATGGTCGTCGTGGCCGATGTCGGCGACGCGCTGTTCGCCTCGGCCGACCTGACGATTCATCGGCGGACCGATTTCCTCAGCCCGGCGTACTACACATCGATGGGCTTTGCGATCCCTGCCGCCGTCGGTGTGCAAGTGGCAAATCGCGACCGCCGGCCGATCGTGATCGTCGGCGACGGAGCGTTTCAAATGACCTGTCTGGAACTCTCGACCGCCGTGAAACTGGGCTTCAATCCGATCGTGCTGGTG
Organism: uncultured Planctomycetaceae bacterium; assembly: GCA_964430385.1. Classification (GTDB taxonomy): domain Bacteria; phylum Planctomycetota; class Planctomycetia; order Planctomycetales; family Planctomycetaceae; genus CAYSHJ01. Next base: position 3,649 of record CAYSHJ010000738.1, on the reverse strand, counting down.
CTCAACAACAAGGGCTACACGACCGAACGCTTCCTGCAAGAAGGTCCGTTCAACGACATCCCTAACTGGAACTATCACCGCTTACCCGATTTGCTCGGCGGCGGCTGGGGCTTCGAAGTGCGAACCGAAGGCGAACTCGATCAAGCTCTCAAGGCGGCACTGAATAACAAAGACAACTTCTCGCTGCTGAACATTCACCTCGAACCAAACGACATCAGCCCGGCACTCCAACGGCTGACGAAGCGGCTTTCGAAGAAATTGTAGGATGGGCACTCTTGCCCGTCTTCTTCATGGCAGACGGGCAAGAGTGCCCATCCTCCAAAATTCAAAACACCCGATCCAACACGCGGCCGCGGCTGATCGGATGCGGGCGATTCAAGGGATCGTGAATCTCGCTCTGCGGGTCGATGCCCAGCGAATGAAACAACGTGGCGAGCAGATCGCCCGGCTCCACAGCGAAGTCCCCGGGATACGCTCCATCCTTGTCGCTGGAGCCGAGCACTTGGCCGCCACGTACTGCCGCACCGGCCAGAGCGATCGAGAAGACGTTGCCCCAGTGGTTGCGTCCAACAGTCGGATGCGGTGCCACGTACTCCAGCTTGGGGGTGCGGCCGAACTCACCCATCCAGATCACCAACGTCTCACTCAGCAAGCCACGCTGCTCCAAGTCGTCGAGCAACACCGGATAAGCTTGATCCATCGGCGGCATGAGCTTCCGCTTCAGGTTGTCTTCCAACTTCCAGTGCGCGTCCCACATCGGCGTGTCATCGTCTTTGTCGCGATGCCAGTTGACCTGGACCAACGGCACTCCCGCTTCGACCAATCTCCGAGCCAGCAAACATCCCTGTCCGAACTTGTGCCGGCCGTATCGGTCGCGGAGGTGCGGCGGTTCGCGGTTGAGGTCGAGCGCCTCGCGAGCCCGGCGGCCGCCCAGCAAATCCATCGCTTGCTGGGCGTCGGTGATGTATGTGGTCCACGTTCGATCCCCTCGTGACGTGTTGGCTTTCGGATCGACGTGACTCAACAGCCCAGTGCGCGCGGCGAGGCGAACGTCGGAGACACCCTCCTGCAAAGCCAACTCGGGAATCTTGAACTCGTTCTCGGAGGGATCACAGGTCAATCGCCAAGGATCCCAACGGCTTCCGAGAAATCCGCCATGCTGTCCCGGATAGAACGGGACATTGAAGATCGGTTCGGGAATCACGACGGCGGAGGGAATTCCCGGCGGAGCTGACTTGAACCGCTTGATGATCGAACTATAGGCGGGAAAGTCACTGCGGCTATCGACGACATCGTCGCGTCCCTTGCCGAGCGGATGGATCACGCCGGTCATCATCTCGTAACTGCTGCCGGGATGCGACGGGTTGTCAGTATGAACCGCTCGCAGCACACACAGCTTCTCGAGGATGCGCGCCGTGTTTGGCATCAACTCGCCGACGCGAACACCGGGAAGACTTGTCGAGATCGAACCGAACGGACCACGAATTTCGGGCGGAGCATCGGGCTTGGGATCCCACGTCTCGTGCTGCGGTGGACCACCGGTCATCCACAGGACGATGCACGCCTTCGCACGGCCAAAGCTGGGACGAACATCCTCGGCCCGCGCCCGCTTCGCCGCGAAAAGTTGCGGCAACGACAGAGCGAACGCGCTCGAGCTTCCCAACTGGAGCATCTCGCGGCGCGTGACGCCATCGCACAGTCGAGCACTCGCTCCCAACAGACTCAACATGCGGGACTCCTGACGGAATCAGACCATGATTTCCCTCGCGGTGCTTATGAGCCGGAAAGATTGTAACCGTCGAATGCCTCCACGAAATCGTCAAGACGCCTTCGCGGAGAAATCGGCACGGGATTCATCCCGGGATCGCACCGATGTCACAACATCAGTTCCAAGAGGACACGAAGTTCCTCATCGCTGACATCGCGAGGATTGCCGTCCATGCTGTTGCCATGTGAGCCTTTGACCAGCGCGGGGAGTTGGTCTCGCGTCACTCCCAGTGCGGAAAGGCGTTTAGGAATTCCCAGCCGTTGGTTGAGCGCGCGGATGACGGCTTGGAAGTGCCGTGTCGCAGTGTCGGCGGTGCAATTGAAATCGAGCGGCGGGAGGCCGGGTTCGCCACGCAGCCAGTTGCTCGACCGCCGACCGAGTTGGGCGAGATCGGCCTTCGCGACGTCGCGATTGATTTGCAACGCGGCCGGCAGCATGACGGCACAGGCGAGCCCGTGTGGCACGTTCGCGTGGACGCCCAATGCCGCCGCGACTCCATGTGCGAAACCGAGTCCGGAATTCGCGAGTGCCATTCCCGAGAGTAAGGCCGCGTGACACATCGCCTCGCGCGCGGAGCGGCAATGCAAGTCGCCGGACAACTCGAACATCGCGGGAAGCGCGAGTTCGAGACCGTGCCAACAGAGTGCTCGCGGAATCGGATTGGCTCGCCGCGAAATCAGGCTTTCGATCAGTTGCGTGATCGCGTCCATGCCGGTGAAGGCCGTGATGTCGCGCGGCAAGCTGACGGTCAGTTCGGGGTCGACCAACACCGCGCGCGGCACCATCAGATCGCTGCGCAAACTTTTCTTGAACGGCGGATCGAACGACGAGATCACCGCGTTCTTGGTCGCTTCCGCTCCGGTGCCCGCCGTGGTCGGCATCGCCAACAGCGGCAACGGTGGTCGCTCGATCTTCAGTCCGCGACCGACTCCTTCAAGGTAATCCCTGACCGAAGTTCGTAGTTCCGGCTTTAGCCGGCTGTCGCGAATGGAAACAGGATCGCAACCGCCTGAAGGCGGAACTACGAACTCGGCTTGCGTCGCGAGAGCCGACACGGCCTTCGCGAGGTCGATCGCCGAACCGCCGCCGATAGCAATGATCAGATCGCCATCGCGAGTGCCGATCTCGCGCAGCCGCGCGACGGCGGCATCAACATCGGCAACTTTCGGCTCACCGGCTTGAGTCGTCAGTCGTTCGACAGCCACACCCGCCGTTTGCAGGCTCCGGAATAGGTCGTCGAGCGTGCCGTTGGAATCGAGCGTCCGCGAACCACTCAACACAAAAGCTCGCCGGCCGAGCGACTTTGCGAGCGAACCGATCTCCACACGGCGGCCCCAGCCGAACACAATGCGAGGCGGGGCGAAGAAGTCGTATTGCATGGGAGCACTTATACCTCACACGGCCATGCGTGAGACATTCTGGCGAGCGGGGCGGCGTCAGCCCCTCGGTACATTCGCCACAGGACCGGGGAGTTGACGCCGCCCCGCTCGCCTGTTTCATTCGTGGCAGCGCGGGGGAGAAGGTTCGGGGGTCAGGGGTCAGAATGCCGTTGAGTGGAAGTTTGCGGTCGGCGGTCTGGCGGCACAAGCGAACTCTGTGACGAAGGTCGCGACAGTGCGCGGCCGGACGACTACAATTCCTCGCCAATCCTTGACCAAGCGTACGAGTCAAAACATATTGAGGTAAAAGAGGACACTCCAACATGCGCCGCTTCTGGTCGAATGTGCGACAGGCTTTGTGGGCTTTCGTGTTGTGCTTGAGTGCGATTTTCGTCTGGGTCGCAGGACTGAGTGCGGACGTCGCTCCCGAAGTGAGAACTCGGTTGACTGACGATTTGACGTTCATCGCGGCGGATGAATTGGAAGGACGCGGCGTCGGCAC
>CAYSHJ010000737.1:0-5852 GCA_964430385.1 uncultured Planctomycetaceae bacterium | reverse complement strand
CGCGAGAAATGCCAAAGTGACAGAGTTGGCCCAAGATGGCTTCTGGATCTTGTGATGCCGAAACCCCTTGGCTCCTTGACACCTAAGTTGCGGCACAATACAAACTTGCCCACGTTCGACTGAGCGAAATCGGCCTGCAATAAGTCTGTGACAGCGAAAGGAACTCATGGCCAAGAAACCGCTTCCGAAAAAAACTCGGAAACTGGCTGTGGCAGTAGCGAAGAATTCGCGCCCGGCAAAAAAGTCTTCCGCCTCGTTTGAAGCGGAACTGAAGCGGCTCGACCGAGAGATTCTGAGGCTCATCAATCGACGCGCGGGACTGACGACCGCTCTGATTCAGTCGCAACCCGATTTGAAGCGGGCTCTCTTTAGTCCATTAGCCGACGACACACTGTTTGGGGTCTTAGAAGCCGCGAATCACGGACCGCTTCCCACGACGGCCGTTCGTGGTGTCTTTCGTCAGATTTTAAGTGCCGCACGTCGCGACGTCCGAGTAACCCGAGTTGCATACCTAGGACCATCTTACAGTTACACTCATTTGGCGGCGCTGGAACGATTTGGTGAATCGGCTGACCTCGTACCGGTGAGTACGATCGCGGCTGTCTTCGAGGAAGTGAATCGAGGACACGCCGATTACGGCATTGTCCCGATTGAGAACAGCACGGATGGCCGGATCGTTGATACTTTGGACATGTTTACACGCCTGCCGCTGCGTATTTGCGGTGAACTCCAAATCGCAATCCACCACAACTTGCTCGCTCGTTGCCCGCGTGGCGAAGTCACGGAAATCTACAGTAAGCCTCAGGCTCTGTCGCAATGCCGCGAGTGGCTCAGTAAGAACATGCCACAGGCTCGACTGCTGGAGGTGACGAGCACGTCCACGGCGGCACAATTGGCTCGGGACAAACCGGGAGCGGCGGCCGTCGCCAGTCAACGCGCGGCGACCGAGTACGATCTCAATGTCGTTGCTGAATCGATCCAGGACAACAAGAACAATGTGACACGTTTCGCCGTGATTGGCGATGACGCCACCAAGCCGACAGGTAAAGACCGCACGGCGCTGTTGCTACAGATTCCCCACAAACCCGGAGCGCTCGCGGATGCGTTGGGAGCTTTCAAACGGAACAAGATCAATCTGACATGGATTGAGTCGTTCCCACTGCGCGGGCCTGAGTCGGGGTATCTGTTCTTCTTGGACTTTGAAGGTCATGCCCAAGATCCCAGGATCAAGCGGACGCTGGCGGATATCGAACGGACAGCCGTCCGTTTGGAGGTTCTCGGTTCGTATCCGCGGAGCGAACCGTTGAACTAATGGCTGCCGGCCATCATCATTCGCGCTTTGCGTCGCTGCCCTGAAGGCTTTCTCGACTGCTCGTCACAGATGACCAACAGCACCAACACTGATGACGCTATCTTTGTCTTTCAAGAGGTCGAAGTTCATGCGTCGAATTTTGGTCGCCGGCAACTGGAAGATGAATTTGTTGCTCGGCCCGGCCACGGCACTGAGCCGGACGCTGGCGGCGAAGTACATCCAATCGTCGGTCGACATCTTGGTATGTCCGGCGTTTCCGTATTTAAGTGCTGTTGGCACAGTCATTCGAGCGTCGGCTGTTGAATTGGGCGCACAGAATCTTTACTTCGAGGCTCCAGGTGCATTTACGGGGGAAGTCTGCGGCGAGATGCTTCGCGACGTGGGATGCGCGTGGGTGCTCATTGGCCACAGTGAGCGACGCCAAGTTTTTGGCGAGCAAGACGAACTGATTGATCAGAAAGTGGCCGCCGCACTCAAACATGGTTTGAAGGTGATCCTGTGTGTCGGTGAATTGCTTGCGGAACGGCAGGGTGGTCGGACCGAGGCGGTACTCGAACGACAATTGGCCGGACTCGCTCAAATACCTGCCGAGCAAATGGCCAACACAGTCATCGCCTATGAGCCAGTCTGGGCCATCGGAACAGGAGTCACGGCGTCGAACGAACAAGCTCAACAAGCGCACGCATTTCTTCGAGACCAATTGAAGTCGCGTTTCGGTGACTCGATCGCACAGTCGACACGTATTCTGTACGGCGGCAGCGTCAAACCCGATAATGCTCTGGCCTTAATGGAGCAACCGGACGTCGACGGCGCGTTGGTCGGCGGCGCGAGCCTGAAGGCTGATTCGTTCCTTGCGATTGTTGAGGCCGGAATTCAGACAACAAGCCGCAAAGGGTCAGCGAACTTGCCGCGTCAATGACGGCTCGGAACCGAGTGAGGAGTACAAATGCCCATATTTATGATGATTCTACTCATGTTCGTCAGCATTCTGCTGATTCTGGTCATTCTGTTGCAGCGTGGTCGCGGTGGCGGGCTCGTCGGTGCTTTGAGCGGCCTCGGTGGTCAGAGCGCTTTCGGCACGAAAGCCGGCGACATGTTCACGCGGATTACGATCGGCATTGCCGCCGTGTGGGTTTTGTTGGCGGGAATCGCTGGCGGGGTGCTGCGATCACACACAGTGAAATTCAAAGGGAGTGAACCGCTCGAGATTAGGAGCCGGACGGAGGACAATGGTGCCGGCGCGACTTCGACGACTGACGACACGAATGAGGAATCCGCGAAGGACATGCAAGACGGCTCGAAAGAGACTAATGCCAAGGGAACTGATTCGAACAACCCAGCCAAGTTAGATGGCGATTCCGCGAAAGAACCCGAGGCCGACAAGCGTGTCCCGGTGAAAGGGCCTGGCTCCGCAGAAGAGCCTGGCGATTCGAAATAGGCGTTTGACGATATAAGTGTTCAAAAATGGTGGAGCTCGCATCTGGCGAGTTCCGCAGGTTCATGATTGGGAAACAGCAAAAGGAATCGTCGTGCTGCTGAGCATGACTGGCTTCGGAAGCTCGAAAGGGCAAAACGAGCGACTGAACGTCGCCGTGGAAGTCCGCGCCGTTAACAATCGCTATTTGAAAGTGAATTCGAAATTTCCCGATGCTTACGCGGCGCTGGAAGTGGAGATTGAACGAGTCGTACGCGAGCATATCGCGCGCGGCAGCGTCACCGTGGTCTTCGACGTTCGCACCGTCGCTGGCAGCGCGGCTCTGCGATTCAACTCGGATGTGTTGGGGGACTATTGGCAGCAGATCAAGGATCTATCGCGACAGCTCAGCGTCGCTCCGCCGCCTGATTTTTCCAGCCTGGTATCGCTTCCGGGAGTCATCGCCGAACAAGGTCAAGAAGCCCTCGATGCCGACATCGACTGGCCGTTTCTCCGAGAGATTCTCAATCAGGCCTTACGCAAGCTGCATGAGTTTCGCGAGCGAGAGGGCTGCTCGATGCGCGACGACTTGCTGCAGAACGGCCGTGTCATTGCCACGCAGTTGGAAGAGGTCAGTCGCGGCGCACCGGAAGTCGTGCGTGCCTATCGCGACAAATTGCTGGAACGAGTGCGCGAATTGTTGAAAGGTTCGAATGCCACGATCAACGAATCCGATCTGATTCGCGAGGTGAGTTTGTTCGCAGACCGCTGCGACATCAACGAGGAGATCACGCGGCTGCGGTGTCATTTGGAGCAATATGAGGTATTTCTGAATGACTCCGCATCGCAAGGCCGCAAGCTCGACTTCCTGAGCCAGGAAATGTTTCGTGAGGTCAACACGATCGGATCCAAGGCCAACAATGTCTCGCTGGCGAAATGCGTCGTGGAGATGAAGTCCGCCGTCGAGCGAATCCGGGAAGTCTTGCAGAACGTGGAGTAGGGTTCTGTGGTCGAATCAAGTTCGTCAACATCGCCTGTTCGCGAATCGTCGCGGAGTGGATCAAATCCCGCCGCGAACGGTTGGCGAATCGTCGTCTTGTCTGGCCCCAGCGGCAGCGGGAAATCGACGATCGTGAATCGGCTCGCGGCGCAACAAGACGTGAAGCTGATCAAAGCCATCTCCGCGACCACGCGCCCGCCGCGACAGCAAGAACTGGACGGCGACGACTACTACTTTCTGTCGCACGATGAATTCCGACGGCGCCGCGAAGCGGGCGAATTCGTCGAGTGTTTCGAGGTTCACGGCTCCGGCAACTGGTACGGAACGCTGAAGTCCGAGTTGCAACGTGCTCACGCTGCCGGCGGCTGGGCCATGTTGGAAATCGACGTTCAAGGAGCCCTGTCCGTCGTCGCTCAACACCCCCGCGCCGTGACGATTTTCATCCGCACTCCCTCCGAAATTGATTTCGAACGTCGGCTGCGGGAACGGGGCACTGAATCCGAGGAAGTCATTCAACGGCGGTTACAGACCGCCCGACGTGAACTGGAGTTGGCGAATCGTTACCGTTATCAGGTCGTCAACGACGACGTGGACAAAGCGGTCGCCGATATCGTGCAAATTCTCAAAGGCTTGGAGGACGAGTCACATGCTTGATGTGTTCAAAGATGAAGCGATCGTGAATAAACTCGGTGGCCGCTTCAAACTGACGTCGCTGATACAAAAACGGCTGGTCGCGCTGAATCGCGGGGCGCGGCCGCTGGTTGAATTGAACACCAAGAACCCCATGGAAATCGTGGTCGCGGAGATTTTGCAGGACAAGATATTCCTCGACACCTCTGGCAATATGGCCGTCACCGGAGACCGTGGCCCGGCTGCCGAAGGCAAAAAGAAGAAAGACGCCGGAATCGATTTGGACAGCTTGAAGTAAGTTCTTAGTCCCGGCTTTTCCCGGACCTGATTCGCTGGAACGGGCACTACGAACGGAGTCACCCGGATGACCACTCGACGCGAGATCGTTCTGGGAGTGACCGGCGGCATCGCGGCGTACAAGACGGCCGACCTGTGCAGCAAGTTGGTGCAGGCCGGCCACGGCGTCACGGTCGTGATGACGGCCGCCGCCGAGAAGTTCATTGGGGCAACGACCTTCGAGGCTCTGACCGGACGGCTGGTGTGTCGAGATCTTTTTGCGCCGCAAGAACATTTTCAGGGCGAGCACATTGGCCTCGCACGCCGTGCCGAGTTAGTCGTTATCGCACCGGCCTCGGCGGATTTCCTGGCAAAACTCACGCACGGGCTGGCGGATGATTTGCTCTCAACGCTCGCGTTGGCCACGACCGCGCCGATCGTGCTAGCTCCGGCAATGAACTGTGAGATGTGGAGTAAGCCCGCCGTGCAAAGAAATGTCGCGCAGCTCAGAGCCGACGGTTTTCATTTCATCGAACCTGGCAGCGGCTGGTTGAGCTGCGGCCAGACCGGTCCCGGACGCATGGCCGAGCCAGCGGAAATCATTCACGCGATTGAGTCTTTGCTGAATTGAGCGGGCATGGAAATGGTGATAGCGCACAGGCAAATGTGTCAGGGCGTCATACGGTCTTCGACCTGTTCGACGGCGGTCCGCCCAGGTAACGGTGCATCAGCGAGTCGACGATCCGGGCAAAGGCGGCCGGATTTGAAAACTCGGTATGGTCCAGCGGTTGCGTGTTGCGACGTTGGGCAAGGCGCGCCACTCCATCCAGGTGCTTGGCCCAGAGGTCGGCGACAGAGAGACCCTCGTACGAGCGTACAAAAATTCGTTGTTTGGGCATCGACGACGCCCCCTCGATATCGTTGGTCACTAGCGTGCTGGCGTCGCGAAAATGCGTTTGGAATTCGTGGGCTCCCCGTGAAAAGTCGAGCAAGACCCCGTCGCTGTTAGAGGCGAAACTGTTCGAAGGCATCCGGCGTTCATACAGCGCGATCGCGGAAGTGACACCGGCGTAATTGCGGGAGATCGTTTCGCCAAATTTTTCGGACGCTGAATCGCAGACCCACGAGAATCCCAACTCCGCCATCTGACGATCCTTTTTGGATATCTCGTCCCCCGTCACGTGCTCGAGCGCAAAAATCGGTGCGTGGAAGTAACGAGA
>CAYSHJ010000736.1:0-2756 GCA_964430385.1 uncultured Planctomycetaceae bacterium | reverse complement strand
CCCGTGGCCAGGCCGTGCTGCGGCTCGAGTGCCCCGTTCACGCGATTCGTTTGCGCCGCGACAAGGTCACGCTCACGTTGGCCGACGGCAGTTCGCTGGACGCCGATGACGTGGTGCTAACAGTGCCTCCGACCACGTGGCACAAGATCGCGTTTGATCCGCCGCTGCCGCCGCAACTGGTGGTTCCGCTGGCGGCCAGTACAAAATTTCTCGCGGTTTGCCCGAAGCCGGTGTGGCGCGAATTGAATCGTCAACCGAATGCCATGGCGGCCGGCCCGATCCAACTCACGTGGGAGACGACTGCCGGCCAAGGCGACGCCGGTCCGCATGCGCTCGTGGCTTTCGCCGGCGGCCGAGCAGCGGACGAATGCCGCGGCTGGCGTGCCGAAGAACGCGAGACGCGCGTGCGTGCCGAACTCGATCGCCTGTATCCCGGCCTGGGCCAGTCACTGAAGCTTGGCCGCTTCGTCGATTGGGTTGTCGACCCGTGGGCTCGCGGCACGTATTCATTTCCGGCACCGGGGCAAGTCACCACCGTCGGTCCCCTCCTCGCACGCGGCCATCAACATCGACTCCATTTCGCGGGCGAACACGCCTGTTACGCCTTCACCGGGTGGATGGAGGGTGCGCTCGCCTCCGGTGTCCGCACCGCGAAGAAGTTGGTCGAACGCGACGGCGCGGCCTGACAAAGAACGAGACTCACACACCAGCAGAAGTAGCCACGAGCAATGCAACCATTCGGCGTCGGAGTTCTCGGTGCGACGGGGTTCATCGGCACGCCATATCGAGCGGAGATTCGCGAGGCATGTACCGACGCTCGGATTGTCGCGCTGTGTGCGCGGCGGCGCGACTTATTGGAGGCCGCAGCTTGGCAGGACGACGCTCCGTTCATCAGCGACGATTGGCAGAAGGTTGTCGAGCATCCCGACGTGAACCTGGTCGTCGTCGAGGAACCGCCTTCGACTTCGCCGACGTGGCGTTCGTGCTGGAAAAATCAAAGAGATGCCGCAAGACGTTCACCCATCTCGCAGCACACAACCTAGGAAGCTGCGATAACACAGTGAAGATGAGAATTTATTTTTGTCTGAGTTTGTTGGATATGAGAAAAGTGAACGAGTATACTGGGAATCATGGTAAGACTGCGAAATATCGTGGGACTGGCCGACGCTTTGGAGCGACTGCACCGTGAGTCGGTGTTATGACAGCGTGTTTGCGGTGGCGGTGGCGGGGAGGAGCAAAGTCGAGGCGGAGTTTTGCATGGAATGCAACTGGTGACGTTTCGTGGATAACGCAAAAGTGAGGTGTTCCATACAAAAGCGAGGTGTTCCATGTTGGATCGCGCGATGGTTTCGTGGCTCGAGTGTCCGTCGTGCCGCAACGGCGGGCTGGAGGCGGATTGTACGGAAGAGGGCGAACGGCTGATCGATGGCGTGTTGAGATGTGATTCCTGCCGCGCCGAGTTTTTCGTGGAGTCGGGCATTCCCCACCTCAAACCTGGCAGCCAGTGTGACGTGACGCTGAAGGCGGGCGACGACAACACGATTAAGGATATTCCCTCACTCAAACCTACCAGCCCGCAGGAGGGAGAAGCCTGGGCGACGTGGCGGAACCATCTCGATGGCTTTGCCGCCCGGCGGACGCTGCGGGCGTCGGCTCCGAGCCGCCAACGCGACGAACGCTGGCGACACAAGCTGCAGGCATTCGCCGATTTCGTCAACGCTCCCAACGGTCGTTTGCTCGACGTCGGTTGCGGCCCGGGTAAGCTGCGAGAACTCCTCGATCCGCAACGCGTCACGTATCACGGTTTGGATCCGTTGCCCGTCGAGGATGTTGAAGCGTTTCCCTTTGTGTGCGCGCTGGCGGAAAAGATGCCGTTTCGAGCGGGGACGTTCTCAAGTCTGGTGGTGCGGTCGGCACTCGATCATTTTTGCGATTTGGATGCCTTCTTTGAAGAAGCCGCGCGGGTACTGACGGACGACGGCCAAATCTTCATCGAGCAAGCCGTGCATGATGGCCGCGGCATGAGCGGTTTGGTGAAAAACACCGTCCATGCGGCGAGAGATCTGTTCGACGATCTTCGCACACGCAATGAACGCAAGGACGCCCCCAAACACATGCGTGACTTTTCGCGAGATTCGTTGATGCAGGCCACACAGCGGCATTTCGAAGTAGATCGTTTCGACGACTACAACCCCAATTGGTACACCGCGACCCAGGTGTTTATCAGCCTCAGATGCCACAGAAGAGTATCGAGAACAGCGGACACAGCTCATGCTCTTGACCGGTGATCGCGGACGCAGCGAGGATTCACCACAAAGAACCCGAACAGCAGGATCGGCGGAAAACAGATCGAGACGGCCACGACCAGCGCGAGTTCCATGACAAAACCTCCGTTGAGCCGCCAAGCCGAAAATACCTCGGCTCCGAGCGTATGCCGTTGGTCGCGCAAACTTCAAGCAAGCCAGTTGTCCGCGAACTCAATCGCAACGAGTCTTGCCGGAATGACGAATGACGAAGTACCCAATGACGAAAGAATGACAAAGCCTAAATGACACGACTGTTGCCGCGAACAGTTTTTCGACGCTCGACAACAATCTTCGTCGTTCGTCATTTGGGTGTCTTTCGTCATTGGGTCTTTCATCATTCGTCATTTTGGATGCGGCTTCGCCGCGTTACTGTGAGGGCAATCGCATTTTAGCCACCGTCGGCGGCAGTCGGCGGCGTCGGGCTGATCTGGCAGTTGGGCAGCGCCTTTC
>CAYSHJ010000735.1:0-1641 GCA_964430385.1 uncultured Planctomycetaceae bacterium | reverse complement strand
CGGCACCGTGAACTCCAGCCCGAATTTGCTCGACAATTCCTCATGCCACTGCGACACCAGCGGACTGGGCACCAGAATCAGCACGCGTCGCGCCAGTCCACGCAACAGATACTCGCGCAGCAGCAAAGCCGCTTCGATCGTTTTCCCCAAGCCGACTTCATCCGCCAACAACACGCGACCACGAAATCGGCGAAGCACCTTCCGCACCGTTTCAATTTGATGCGTCAAATGCTCGACGCCCCGCAGGCCCTCCAGGCATAAGAGTTGATCAAATCCGCGCAGCAGGTTCAGTCGCGAGTGATCCAAGTGCAGCCGCAGACTTTCGGCATCTGCCCACACTCCCGCGTCGCGATTTCCGAGCGGCTCGACACGCCAGCGAATCGGGATGCCTCCGGCAGTCTTCGTCATGGCGGTTTCTGACTCGCCGCGATCGGTGGCGGTGTGATTGATCGCCTGCTCCAGCCGTGCCACGGTTGACGTCATGTCGGTGCTTCCTGCAACTCCGTGAGGTTGTGGAGCAGATTACCAACAATCGGCGATTGTCTCAACGCACCGACTCCGCGACGCGAACATACCGTAGGACGAATCCAGTGACTACCATCGGGCACACGGCGACATCACCGCGATGGAAAATGACACGGATCGCTTGTGCTCCCTCTCAACTCTCGAAGGATGACCTTGGACCATGACCAAACCACCGCTGACCAGCGTGTTCGGACTTTTGATAGTTTTGACGACCGCCTCGCTTGATGCCGCGCCGCTGGTGCCGGCATCGGTCGTGTGGGAAGAGGGGATCGAATACTCGAATCCGGATGGTGAGCAATTGCAGCTCAATCTGGCCCGGCCGAAGAGCGGCGAAGGTCCATTTCCGGCGGTGCTCTGCATTCACGGCGGTGGTTTTCGAGCGGGCAAGCGCGACTCGTACGATACACTCTGCCTGAAGCTGGCCGAGCGAGGTTTCGTGGCCGTGACGATCACGTATCGACTCGCGCCGAAGCACAAGTTCCCGGCGGCGGTTCACGATACGAAAGCCGCCCTGCGCTGGCTGCGAGCGAACGCCGCGACGTACAAGATCAACCCGGAGAAGATCGGCGTCACAGGCGGTTCGGCCGGCGGGCACTTGGCTCAGTTCCTCGGAGTGACAGCGAACGCGCCGCAATTCGAGGGGACGGGTGGCAACGCCAACCAATCGAGCCGCGTGACGTGCGTCGTTAATGTTTATGGGCCGAGCGACTTCACGAAGTCGTACGGCAAGAGCGTCGACGCTCACGAGGTCTTGCCGCTGTGGCTCGGCGGAAATCTGGAGACCGCGCGAACAATGCACATTCAAAGCAGTCCGCTGTATTGGGTCACGCCCAATGCGGCGCCGACGCTCTGCATTCACGGCACCGAGGACAAGTACGTCGCTCACGAGCAGGCGGTGTGGCTGATCGACAAGCTCAAGGCAGCGACCGTCGAAGCCGAACTGCTCACGCTCGACGGAGCCGGCCACGGCTTCAAAGGCGCCGACGCCGAGAAGGCCGAAGCAGCCTTGTTCGAATTCTTCGACAAGCGTTTGAAGCGTTAGCTGGAGGATGGGCACTCTTGCCCGTCATTCTTAATTTTTTGCCGAGAAAGCGGACGGGCAAGAGTGCCCATCCT
>CAYSHJ010000734.1:0-1682 GCA_964430385.1 uncultured Planctomycetaceae bacterium | reverse complement strand
CCACTCGGCGAGCAGCCACCGCGCATCGACCGTGTCGGCGAGGTGACGAGCTTGCGATTCGTACTCCTCGACCACCCGAGGCCGCGTGCTGACGAACGTGACTTCGTCCGCCGCGACGGCGATCTCCGCGCCGGGCAGAGTTTCGATAACAAGCTCAGCGACCGGAGCGGCCGGATTTGTCGCAGCGGCTTTGACGACGCCCCGGATTTCGCCGCCGTTCTTCAGCTTGACGACATCGGCGTCGGCCATGTTTACACCCAGCAAACTCGCCGCGATGACGACCAAAATGTCCTCGCCTCGAGGCCGTCGTATTTTCGTGATCCGTGTCGTGCGGGACATACGCGGCACTTTAATCTCTTTGGAAATTTCTGGCTGGGTCGGGAAAACACACGAGCGGCCGGGCACGGCGGGGTTATCGTATCCGTCATGACGATCCGGTCGACAGCAAAGATTCGGCGAATTTTGTGCGGGCTTGATCACGGACCGGGCGGGCGAGCAAACTACTTGTTGCGTACTGTCGGCAGTTCGGAGCGATTTCCAGGCGCGAAACGACTGGCCAGCTCGCGGTTTTGCCCGTTCGCCGAATCGAGCGGTTAGACTTTCGTACCAACAATGAGGTTCGTCGCATCGAGTTTGTTTACTGCCCGTGGCCATGAGGTGTCCCATGACTCCGTTTCGTAAGTTCTACCTGTCCTGTTTGGCCTTCAGCGCGAGCTTGGGCTTGTGGCAAAGTCCCCTTCAAGCGCAGTCCGTTTCGGCCAGCGTTGCCGCCGAACTGCCGACCGCGCACCTGTTGAGCCGTTACGGCCTGGAGCGGGCTTGGTGGGGGCATGCCACGTTGAATCCCAAGCGGGACAAGGTGAAGTTCTTGGTCGTTGACGAAGAAAACCTCTACGCCCAGGCCACTAACGGGGTGATCACCGGATTTGACGCCGACAGCGGCAAGCGTCTGTGGTCGGTACAACTGGGCAATCGCGACGAGCCGATTTTTCCCGCCGTCAGCAATGACCAGCACCTGCTGGCTGTGAACGGCATGACGTTGTACTGCATCGCGCGATTCAGCGGTGATGTGCTGTGGGAACTCAAGCTGCCGGCGATGCCGTCCGTTAGTCCCGCGACGGACGACCAGAGCATTTATATTGGCACGCTCGACGGCAGCGTCTACGCGTTCGACCTGCGGAAAATCGATCAACTCTATCACAAGAAACTGTTGCCGCAGTGGTCGTATGAATCGACGCGCTGGCGCTATCGCACCAGCAAAGAAATTAGTACGCAGCCGCACTCGAGCGGACGACTGGTCGACTTCGCCAGCCGCGATGGATCGCTGTACGCTGTCAGCACCACCGAACGCAAACTGACCTGGCAGTTCGAAACCAACGCTCCAATCTCCGCCGAGGTCGCGGTCACGGACACCTCGTTGATCCTCGCCTCCGAAGACAACTTCGTCTATTGCCTGAATCGAGAGAACGGTCAGGTGAAGTGGGAATTCGCTTCGGGCTTTCCCATTCGCAGGGCGCCGCGGGTGATCAACGACGACCTCTATGTGCTGCCGGACCGCGGAGGCTTGTACAATTTATCGATCGGGTCGGGAATCGAAAAATGGTCGCGGCCCGGTGTCTCGGACTTCCTCGCCGCGAGCAAGACGCGACTGTTCATGGCAGACCCGACAGGCAACGTCGTGA
>CAYSHJ010000733.1:0-1558 GCA_964430385.1 uncultured Planctomycetaceae bacterium | reverse complement strand
AGCGTAAGCGAGGGCCTGTTACCTCTGGCCTCGCTTACGCTTCGGGTTAGTGTGAAGCGTCCGCCAAATGTGTCAGGCGTCGCCGTGCGAGGTTGATTATTCGGTCTTCTCGGCCGCCAGCAGGCGGCGCCAGCGAGCGATCAGGACTTTGTGATGCGCAAAGTCGGGCGAGTCTTCGTCGACGTCGCTGATCGCTCGAATCGCCTCGTTGAGGCGTTTCTGTTTGGCGAGGCAAGTAGCCAGCAGGGATTTGGCTGCCTCGGGCCAAGAACCGGACGAGTAACGATCGAGGTAGGCTCGGCATTGTTCGATGGCGATCTTTGTGCGGTTCTGCTCGAACTGACACAGCGCCAGCCAATAACAGGCGTCGTCGCCAGCTTTCAAATGCAGATTGCGAATGTACGGTGGGATCGCACCACGCAGAATTCGTTTCTCATCCGTCGAGACGATAGCGAAGGGTTGACGTTGCTTGCCGTCCGCTGAGACCTGTTCCAGATTTTTCGCGACGGGCGGGTCAATTTCGTACAGTTGCACTCCCAGATATCCGGCCACGACGTCAGGCCATTGCCCGAGCACGTGATCGAGCCGCAGCTTCATCAACGTTCGTTCCGGCATGCCGAATTTTAACCGACTCTCTCCCGTCTCCGGATCGCCGACGACTTGCTTGACACGGACAGGAGCCCCCAGGGTTTGAATCAACTTTTTTTGTTCCTTGTATTGGTCCGGACTGAGGTGTGCCGCCGCTTCAAGCTGTTCTTCGGGATAACTCCAGATCGCGATGTCGTCGCGCTTCCAACTCGCCGACGGATGCGACGCCACGCGGTTCCACAGGCCGGCAACGTTGTCTTCGTCTTCGAGCGGATCGACAACGACCGCGGACAATTCGCCCGAAAGTTCCGGCTGTAGGCGGCGCATGCGCCACGACAGCAGTGACGTATTGCCAATCAATTCCACGTGCGGTTTCGCCATCACGGCGACGGTCAGCGGAAACCGATTCGCGCTGTCACGGACGAGCGCCTTCAACAAGTTTTCGTCCTCTTGCACTTGCCGCAGAGTGGCCGGCCGACGCGGCAGCGGTCCGGCTGGCTCCGCCACATCCGCCGGAATGGGCAGTCCCAGAAATGGGTCAAACAGAAAGATGTCCCGTTCGAAAAGCACGCCAACCAAGAACCACGCCTGGTCAGCCTTCACGTTTTCTGGCCGAGGCGGCGACAAGATGACGGCGTCGATTTGCCGTTGTCGCAACAGTTCGGCGAACAGCCATGCGCGGTCTTCGGCCGTGCCGCGGCCAAGCATGAGGATGTCCATCAAGTTCATCGGCACGCGGCGGTTGTCCGCAGGAAGGAGTTCCAGGTTGCGAACGACGTAAGCGAACAAGTTCACGACACGATCAAGATCATTCTCCACGGAACCCGCCGCGAACCGAGCGGCCTTGCTGGCCCACAGACAATCCCGAATGTAGGCCGCGTCGCGTTCGATGAAACGATCCAGCGCAGCGCGTTCGCGCCACTCTTGCGGAAGCGACTTGAGCAAGCCGCTCTCACGATGCGGCTCCCAA
>CAYSHJ010000732.1:0-8891 GCA_964430385.1 uncultured Planctomycetaceae bacterium | reverse complement strand
CACCAGCGCACTGGCACTCTGCCCGAGCGACACCATCGTCGTCACGGCCGCGATGCCGATGACAACTCCCAACACGGTCAACCCCGCGCGCATCTTGTTCTTGGCAAGTGCTCGTAAGGCGACGCGGATTGTGAGCAGCAGACTCATGGGCGGGATCAGTTTCTAAATCGGAAGTTCACTTTGCTCGTCCGGTCCCCTCTCCCTCGCTTCGGGGGAGAGGGTTAGGGTGAGGGGGCTGGTTGGTGGCAAACGCGATCCGTGCCGATTCACTATGTCAGCCGTACAAACATTTCAAACATCGTCACCTCAGCAACGTCCGAAATCCCCCCTCACCCTAGCCCTAGCCCTCTCCCCCCGAAGCGGGCGGGAGAGGGGACCGGAATGACCGCGTACGATTCGTGCTCTCATCGACGTCACCGAGGCGGACCAACCGGCGGTGCCTGGACGCCGGTGACCAACACATCGCTTTTCTTGAGCGACCCCGAAACCATCTCGGTGAACTGGCTGTCGCTGAGGCCGGTCGTGACGGCAACGGCTCGCAGGAGATCGCCGTCAGCCACCCAGACGTGTCTGCGATTACGATCTTTCCGAAGCAGCGCACGTTCTTGAGCCGAGAGAGACTTCTCGGACTGCTGAGCTTCGTCCTGATTTTCTTCGGTGTTGGGCTGGCTGTGGCCTTCGAGGATTGGCACGTCTTCTGGCCGCACTTGTTTCACGTTCGGATAGAACCGCAATGCCGCATTCGGAATCTTGACGACGTCTTCGCGCTGATCGATTTGAAACGACAGGCTGGCCGTCATGCCGGGCAGCAAGTCGAGGTCCGGGTTCGCGGCCGAGACTACGACCGGGTACGTGACGACGTTCTGCGTCGTGGCGAAATTGAGCCGGATTTCGCGGATCGTCCCCTCGAACAATTTCTCCGGATACGCATCGACCGTGAAGGTGACTGGATACTGCTTCTCCTGAGCCACCTTGATCAACCCGATGTCCGCTTCGTCGACCGCCGCGTGAATGTGCATTTCCGTTCGCATGTCGGGCGCGACGATGAACAGTTCCGGCGTTGTCATTTGAGCGACCACCGTTTGTCCCGGATCAATTTTGCGTTCGAGGACGCGACCATTCACGGGAGCGAGAATCTTGGTGTAGCCCAGATTCGCCAGCGAGTTGTCCAGAGTGGCCTGGGCTTGAGCAATGGAGGTCTTGGCCACCACGAGTTGTGCGTCCAACGACAACCGAGCGAACTTGAACTTGTCCATTTCCGCCTGCGCGATGAAGGTCTCGTCTTCCGTCCGCAGCGCGATCGCCCGTTTCTCGTCGTTGACCGCTTGCTGCAACTGAGCTTTGACGCGGATCACGTCCGCTTGGCGACTCTCCAGCGCGGCCTGATCGCGGGAAACGTTCGCCTGATAGAGGGCCGGGTCGATCGTCGCCAGCAAGTCGCCGACCTTGATCTCATGATTGAAATCGCAGAAGAGTTTTAGGATCGGCCCCGACACGAACGACCCAATCACGACTCGCAGCTTCGGTTTGACGGTCCCGGTCGAGTTCACGACCGAGATCATGTCACCCTGCTCGACGGTCGCGGTTCGCCACAGGATTTTGTTGCGATTGGCCCAATAATGGGTCGCCGGCTTGTAGGCGGCAGCGGCAATTCCCGCCAGAATCAGCAGAACGATGGTCAGCTTGATAAGAAATCGCATGGAGAGATCAACAGGTTCTTGGCGGGATCACTGAAACCGCGACGTCGCTGAGCGGTCATTACCCCGCAGGATGAATTCTCGTTTCAATGTAACCCGAGGTGTTAGCAAGGGCGGGGGCTCCAAGAAATTTCAAATTGCGAATCCAGTAGAGCACCCGCCCTCGCTGACGCTTCGGGTTACTTTCAGCCAGACGAACGCGACGGAGATGGTAATGGCTTTGATTGAAATTCGTGATGTGTGCAAGGTCTACGATTTGGGCGAGATCAAAGTCGAGGCACTGAAGAATGCCTTTCTGACCATCGAGCAAAGCGAGTACGTCGCATTGATCGGCCCCTCCGGCTCCGGCAAGAGCACGCTGATGAACATGCTTGGCTGTTTGGATCGCCCGTCGAGCGGCAGCTACAAGCTGGCGGGTGAGGAAGTCGCCACGATGTCGGGTGACCAGCGAGCTCGCATTCGCAACCAGCGGATCGGCTTCGTTTTTCAGAACTTTAACTTGTTGGCGCGAACCTCCGCGATCGAGAACGTCGAGTTGCCGCTGCTGTACTCGCGAGGCATCTCGACCTCCGAACGGCACCGCCGCGCTATCGAGAAACTCAAGCTGGTCGGACTCGGTGATCGTCTCGATCATCATCCCACCCAACTTTCCGGTGGACAGCAACAGCGCGTCGCGATCGCGCGCGCCCTGGTCAACGAGCCAGCGATCTTGATGGCGGACGAGCCGACCGGGAACCTCGATTCCAAAACCAGCCGCGAAGTCATCGCCTTGTTCCGCGAACTGAACGAGCAAGCCGGCATTACGGTCATCTTGGTAACCCACGATCAAAACGTGGCTCACAACGCCAAACGAATCGTCGTGCTGCGTGACGGCGGCGTCGTCCGCGACACGACCGACTTTCACCAAGTTACCCAAGCGCTTCAGGCGGAGCTTCCGGAGTAACCCGCAAGCAGACCTCAGCCGTCAGACGATATACGATCAGAATTCTTTGTAGAAGCGGCTTCTTTGGACTGTGGTGACTTGTCACCGCTTTTGATTCGTCGCGCAGCGACTTTCTTTCATTCGTTTGATACTCCAAAAAAAAAAAGCGGCTCCGCCGCGAAAATAAAGCGGCGACAAGTCGCCGCAGTCCAAAGTTTGGATTCCGGCATGGTTCGCAAGTCGCTGATCCTTCTGCTGCCGTTCAGCCTGGCGCTTTCGGCAAATCTTGCTGAAGCTCAGCGCGTCTTGCCGACGCTCTTCCCTGAACAACGCTCGATTTCTGTTCGAGACCCCTCGCAGCTTCAGAAGGCACGCATCCCGGACTCGCCGCCGCCATCGAAAGTTTCTGATCCGCAGCCGGATTTGCAGCCGTTCCATTTATCGCTCGATGAGGCGATTCGCACAGCGCTGCAAAACACGGAAGTCGTTCGCGTGCTGGCCGGGATCACGGCCACGACGAGCGGGCAGACGATTTACGACCCAGCCATCACCAACACGAGCATTGATCAACAGAACGCACAGTTCGATCCGACGTTGGGGATCAACAACACTTGGAACCGAGTGGAGACCCCGACGGCCATTTTCGATCCGGTCATTCCTGGTCCATCATTGATCACCGGTTTGCGAACCGACAACTTCAATTCGTCCACGAATCTCACCAAACAAAATGCGTTGGGCGGAATCTGGGACTTGGGCTTCAACATCTCGCCGCAACGGATGCGTCCCGGATTGTTTCCTCTGAACCCGCAAACTCGCTCGTCGACCAGCCTCAGCTACACTCAACCGTTGCTGAAAGGGGGCCGCATCGGGGCAAACCTCGCACCAATTGTGTTGGCTCGCATCGATACCGAGCGGTCGTACTTTCAATTCAAGGATTCCATGCAGGAGCAGGTTCGCGGAGTCATCGAAGCGTATTGGTCGCTCGTGGCGGCGCGCACTGACGTTTGGGCACGACGTCAGCAGGTTGACCAACTGACCGTCGCGGTGCGTCGAATCACGGCCCGCGTCGGACAGGACATCGACAACCGAGCTGACTTGGCTCAGGCTCAACTAACTCTAGCGAACTTTCGAGCCAACTTGGTCACGTCAGAAGCGAACGTGATTCAGAGTGAAGCTGCGCTGCGAAACATCTTGGGCTGGGCACCGTCCGACGGGATGCGGCTGATCCCCAACTCGCCGCCGAACACCGCACGCTTTCTGCCCGAATGGACGCATCTTCTCGAACTGGCCGCTGAACGCAGGCCAGATGTGATCGAACTCAAACTGATCCTCGAAGCCGACGATCAACAATGGCAGATCGCTCGCAACAACACTTTGCCGCAAGTCGATGCCGTCGGCCTGTACCGCTGGAACGGTCTCGAGGGCACGATGCCCAATGGTTCGTCGGTATCGTCGAACTCCGGAGCCTTCACCGATTGGACGTTGGGAGTGAATTTCTCGGTGCCGCTGGGGCTGCGTCAGTCGCGTGCCGCGTTGCGTGCTCGCGAACTGATCATCGCGCGCGATCGTGCCAACCTGCAGCAGGGTCTGCACAACGCTGGTCATCTGCTCGCCACGAGTGTTCGTAGCCTCGACCAGTTCTACGAACAGTACCTCGCCTTTCGAGACGCTCGGCAGGCGGCTCGAGTCAACTTGGATTATCAACTGCTGAGTTATCGCACCGGGCGGGCGATCCTGCTGAACGTCTTGCAGGCCTTGGTCGATTGGGGCAACTCCGTCTCGTCGGAAGCGAATGCACTTACGCAATACAACGCGCAGCTCGCCACGCTGGAACGTCAGACCGGCACGATTCTCGAAACGCATGGAGTCGTCTTCTACGAAGAGCGGAGCGGCTGCGTCGGCCCGTTGGGACACTTCGTCGACGACGTCTGTTATCCCAGGGATCTGCGGCCGTCTCAGAACGCGGATCGTTACCCGATTTCGGACAAGCCAGCCGAAGACGCCTTCGACTTGCAACCGCCGACCAATCTGCGCGACCGCTTGCAGAACGTCCCCTATGACGACATCAAGCTGCCGCCGCTCGAAGACACTCCGCCCGACGCCCCCAAACAAGAAGACCCGAAGCCGAAGCGCCCCAACATCGTCCCACCCGATCCCGAAGTTCCGCAGAATGGGGCTCAGAACCCTGCCTCCGAGCGATCGGTCAGGCAACAGGCCAAGTCTTGGTTCCGCCTCCGCAGTCCCAACGCTTCGGCCATCCTTCCATCAGGTCGCCAGGCCGTTGTAAGTTCGTCCAACGCCGAGGAGTGAAATCGTCGTGTCGGACCAAACGTCAATCACGCGAGATCCTGCATCCCCACCGACCTTGTGTCGGTGGCTCGCGGGTTTTTGCACTACATTCCAGAAGACGCGCAACGAGAAGTCACCGATTGAACAAAAACTCTTTGCTGCTGAGTACGCTCCAATAGAGATCTTCGAGCGATTGCCGGCGTTCGCTCTCGGGCACCGTGGACAAGACGGCAAGCAGTTTCTGCTTTTCGGCATCGGTCGGGAAGCGGCTCAGCGAACTCAGGTAGAGATCATCAATGAGTTGATCGGTGGCGGAATTGGCCTCCAACTGTTGGGAGACGCGATTGTCTTTCGCCTCGAGCTTTTGAATCAGCGTGTCGCCATTCAGGATGTGTAACACTTGCGTCATGCTCGGTTCGTCCGAGCGTTCGCACTCGCACGTGATGATCCGCTCCGGCCGACCGAACGTGTTCAGGAAGTTGGACGCGATCGCCGCATCCGGAAGCTGCATGGCGCGCGTGCCGGTCGGAAAATCCTTGAAGGGCGTCGGCGAGGCCGTCACCTGCGACATGATGTCGAGCAGCACCTCGGCCTTCAGTCGCTTCGGATAATACCGCGAATAAAATCGTTCATCCGGCGCGTTGCCGGCGACCGATTGGCTGCTGCGCTGGTACGTCTGCGACGTCAGGATCAGCCGCATGAGCCGCTTAAGGTCGTATGGACGGTCGCCGCTCGACTCGTTCAGGCTAGCGGGGGGCGTTAGCCCCCCGGTCGGTGGTTGGCTGGCAACCGCACCACCGTCAACCGGGGGGCTAACGCCCCCCGCTAGCCGAGTTGGTGCAGTCATAAACGCCGCCAGCGCCGACAGCAACTCCGGATTGCTGGGTGGGTTCGTCAGTCGTAAGTCATCAACCTTTTCCACCAAACCCACGCCGAGGAAATTTGCCCACACGCGATTGACGATGGCTCGGCTGAAGTACGGGTTCTGCGGCGAAATCAACCAGTTCGCAAGTTCGATTCGCCGATCTTCGGTCGACTCCAAAGACAGCGTCTGGCCGTCGAGCGGTTTCGGCGGTTGCGGTCGACCGGTGCGTGGTTGAATCAGCTCTCCGTCGTCGTCAACGAAGATGGCTCGATTGCCGTCGCCACTACGGAAGTCGCCGCCCCAACCTTTGCCGCGCACGCGTGCGAACAGGCTCGCGAAGCCGTAGTACTCGTTGTTCGTCCATTTCTCCAGCGGGTGGTCATGGCAGCGAGCACACTGGATCGACATGCCCAGGAACGCCATCGACGTCGTCTCCGCCATGTCGAGCGGGTCTTGATGCAGCGCGTAAAAATTGGCCGCTCCGTTTTCGAACGTGCTGCCACGAGCCAGCATGATCTCGCGCGCGAACTGATCCCACGGAGAATTGTTCGCCACGTGCTCGCGAATCCACGAGTAAAACGCCTTCAACGCCTGCGGACGCAGTCGCTCACCCGACAGCAACAGCAAGTCGGACCACTTGTAGCTCCAATAATCCACGAACTCCGGCCGAACCAGCAGTTGATCGACCAACCGTTCACGCTTGTCCGGCGAGGTGTCGGCGAAAAAAGCCCGCACGTCGTCCGACGTCGGCAACACGCCGATGGTGTCGAGGAACGCGCGGCGGATGAACTCCGAATCCGTCGAGCGATATGATGGCGGAATGTTCAACGCCTTCAACTTCGCCAGCACGAGATCGTCGATGACATTGCTTCGCTCGGCATTCGCGAACACCGCCGGATCGACCGGCGTGTCGTACGGCGAGCTGACTGTCGCAATCACGTTCTGGCTGAGATACCACCCGCTGATCGCACCCTCACCGTTGCCGAGGATTTTCACGAGTCCCTGATCATCAACCGACGCCACCGTCGCATTGGCCGAAGTAAATCTGGCCCAACGAGTGACATCTTCGACGTGCCCGTCGCTGAAGTGCGCGCGTACGATCAACTGCTGCGTCGAGCCTCTTTTCTGCACCGAAGCTGTGGGCAGGATTTCCAGCGTCGCGATGCGCGCATCATCCTCGCGCGGCTCCGGATGCCCATTCGCGATCCACTCGGCGACCACACGATACTCGAGCGAGTCGACGTCAAACCGCAGCCCGCCCTTGTGAGGAATCGCGCCCGAAGGCTTCGTCAGCAACAGGCTCCGCCCCGGATCGGCCGGCACGATACGACGACCTCGCGCCTGTCGAGTGAGCGTGCGAAAATCGGCTTCCGGATCGTAACCTCGCAACGACAGCTTGAACCCGGCCTTTCCCGCCAGCGCGCCGTGACACGCTCCCGTGTTGCAACCGGTCTTTGACAATACCGGCTGCACGTGATTGCGAAAGCTCCAGACATGGGGCTGATCGAACTTCTCGACCACGACCGTGGCTGTTGCTGTCCGATCGCCAACCTTCGCGGTGATTGTCGCCTTGCCATTTCCGACCGGCAGCACAAAATCGTCTTCGATCCTCGCGACGTTCGCGTCTGACGATTCAAAGACGACACCACTCGCCACCTGACCGACGACTTGCGGACCGGACGTCGCCTGCACGAGCACTCGCTGCCGAGCCTCTTTTCCTAACAGTACGACTTCAGAGGGCAACAGCGTCAACGAGTCGGCAGCAAAGGCGAGTCCATTTGCCAGCAACATCACCAGCGCGAGGGCCAGCGGCAACACACGTCGTATCATCAAAAGCACCTCGTTTGATTTCGCACCAACATCTTCCACGTCAGCGGCTACCGCATGGGTTTAGCACGAGCGTGCCGAGGCTGCCACCCTGTCGCCATCAACGCTTGGTGACGATATGCCGTTTCTCTAAACGGACGGGTGGCAACGCACAACTCTCGCAGGAGTCCATCATGGCGGCGTTGAGTCCCGAAGTGGAAGAAGTCGTGCAGCAGGTCAAGTCGTGGCCCGCCGAAACTCGAATCGCTCTGGCGCGACGAGTTTTGGAAACTCTGGATGCGGGATCGAGCATCTCGACCGCAGGGTTCAAAGGCCCACCGGCTCAGCAAGTGCTCGGCCTTTGGAATCCGGGCAGCACGGCTCCCACCGAAGCGGAGTGCGACCAAATCCTCGCGGACGAACTGCGGAGCAAGCACGCCTCATGAAGGTGCTGATCGACGCCAACTTCGAGGACAACGTCACGATCCGCTGCGCCGTGACGTCCGGCATGGACGTCATCGTGACCCGCAATCTCGCCGACTTCACCCACAGCCCCGTCCGCCAACCCATCACGTACAGCAGGCCGCGCCTGGCGGGATCAGCCAGTCCCCGCTCGACGCACGAGATGACGGCCCGTTCCATGTCCGGGTGGCGGCACAACAGCCGTTTGCCGCCGCGCGTTTGAGTCTCCACGACTTGGCTGGCGGACAGCACCCAAGGGCCTTTGTTGCTGACACCGAGAGTGACCGCTTCGTCTTCTTTGATGCCGAGTTGCCTCAAATTCGCGATTCGAGTGCGCGGGCGACGCCATTGCTTCCAGTAGCAACACCGGAGACGACGACGGACCCACTTGTCGAGTTCGCTGAAGAAGCTTGGCTCAAACGGTGATCCGGGGAGGTGCAGCGATAAGGCTGGCGACGAGCGATTCTAGCAGTGCTTTTCCGCGTTTGCGTGCGTTGTGAACAAACTGAAGGAACGCGACGCAGAGCGGCAGCTTCTCTTGCGAAATGCCTCGATGAGGTCGCAGCCACGATCGCAACAGCGACCAGCAGCCTTCCATCGTATTGACGTGAACTTCGTGGAAGCCGTCGCCATCGTCGTCGCGAGCGTACTCGCCGCGTCCGTGATTGACGGTGAGGTGCTTGTAGCCCCATTCTTTCAATCGGCTATAGATGTCGTACTCATCGGTGTAGACCGTCGTGCCCGGTGCAATCGCGGCTCGCAGAAAGGGGGCGATCGTGACTTGTTGGACGTTGGCCAGCATGTGCATCACGACCTGACCGGAACGTTGAATCATTCCCAGAATCGGCGG
>CAYSHJ010000731.1:0-12277 GCA_964430385.1 uncultured Planctomycetaceae bacterium | reverse complement strand
ATTCTCTCACCAGCGCAGCCGCGAACTCCGGATCGTTGATGTGCAGCGGCAAGCGCTTGATCCGCCGTTGCTCGGTCTGAACGAGCGACCGTTCCAACTCCTCGAACAATGCCGCGTCAGCTTGTGGATCGTGAAACGGCTGGCTGAGTGCGTCGATCGACGACACGCCGCATTCGGGAATCAGGAGCGTGAGCGGCGCGGTCGAACGATTCAGCTTGGACGCGATCCAACGCGCGCATCGGCGGTTCTCATCCGGCGTCGTGCGCATCAAAGTGACCTGAGCATTGTGGACGTGTAACTTTCGATTCGCAAACTGCGGCGGGACTGTTTCCTTCGCGCCGAAGTTGACCATGTCGAGCGCTCCGACACTCAACACGTACGGGATGCGCTGTTCGAGGATTGCGTCGAATCGTTCCGGACCGCAGGCCAACACGCCACCGACGACCTCATCCGCCACGGCGGTCGTCGTGACGTCGATGACTCCCTGAATCAAGCCGCTGCACACGAGATTCTCCATCGCACGATCGCCCGCTCCGGTCGCGTGAAAGACCAAACAATCAAACCCTTTCGTTTCCAGCGTTCGCCGCACCGCTTCGACACAGGTCGTCGTGACGCCGAACATCGTCATGCCGAGCGTCGGTTTCTCCGCCACGCGCGGCAGCGAGTGTTGCACCATGCCGGCGATCGCGTGCGCGGCATTCGCCAGCACTCGACGAGAAACCGAATTGATCCCCGCGACATCGACCACCGAATACATCATCGTCAGGTCGGCGCAATCGACATACGGCCCGACATTCCCGCTGGCCATCGTGCTGACCATCAGCTTCGGCACGCCGACCGGCAACGCGCGCATCGCCGGAGTGATGAGCGCGGTCCCGCCGCCGCCGCCGATGCCGATGACTCCGGCGAGTTTGCCTTCCGCGTACTCGGCTTTGAGGAACTCGATCAGGGCGGCCGACATCGCCGTGATCGCTTCGCCTCGGTCGGTCGTGCTCAACGGATTCATGGCCAGACAACTCGCTGCCACTTGCTCGCGCGAGACATCGGGCACAACGATTGGCGATTCCTTCGTTCCGACATCAACCGTCACCACTTCAACGCCACAGCCGCGAATCCGCTCCGCGACAAAGGCGATCTCAGTCCCTTTGGTGTCCATCGTGGCGATGGCGTAGACACGCGGTGGCATGGCAGCACCCTGGGAGTGGCGAATTCACGGCTCGATCACGAACGGATGCTATATGGAAGATTTCCGGGAGGGAAACCATTCAGACACGAAGCCGGCGATCGGATTTCGTGTCTTCCAGCCTTGGCGGTGAATCCCACAAACGGACTTTGGCTTGCAGTTGTTTCGATGGTCCGCGTCTCCCACTGTCCAACTCTTGGGGTCCACTTCAGATGCCCGTCCGCTGATCTTTTTCAAGCCAAGCCATCGCATCGCTCCTGGTGAGAAAACTAGGCGGAGCGATGTCGGGAAACCAGCGATGCAATTCCAACACAAACCCAAGCGCGCCCCCCCAGCGACCCCCGGCGCTCGGCTGCCGGCTTGCGGCAGCCTGGGCAGTTCGTCACGATGGCCTCGCTCATCGAAGAGCGGAGCGTGACGTAACTGCCGGAGAGAGAAGGACTGACGCCAAGATTGGCGTCAGTCCTCGAAGATGGGCAAGACAGGAATCGAACCTGCACTCCCAATAAAGGGAACTAGGCCCTCAACCAACTGTTCAGCCGTCTCGATTCATGCTGAAAAACACAGTATTTCGCAGGATTTTAGCGGATTAGGCCACTCTCGCAAGTGTTCGCATCCAATCGTGGATTCTCGCGTTTTTTGGTGGTAATCGACTTGGAAAGTGGTAGCGGTGGTAGTGACTCTTTAGCGCCAGCGCACACGTTCAGAGCACACAACGTCGCCACTCAAGCCGTTCGTTGTCGTCGTTCGTAATTGTCCCGAGCGAAACCGACTGCCGACGTCTGCGCACGAGCGACGCTGAGCCAATGGTCTGAGTCCAAAACACGTCCGCTGAACTGCTTGAGACGCGCGGCACATAAAGAGGCGACGGACGACGATGCCGTCACCTGAGCCGCGAGTAATCAAATGCCGAGCGCCGATCGCGCGAGACTTTGCAGATACTCGATCAGAACTCCGATCCCGACAGAACCGGCCTTTTCTTGCACCGCCTTTCTAGCGTTGTTCCAGAAAGTTTCGTTTCGAGCGGCGTCCGCAAATTCGTGGCCCTTCCAAGTCAACGACGAAACCATTGCTTGCGGACTCAAATCGCTCAGGCCGGTGATGTCTGAGCCATTGATCAAGTCGGCTTCGAGCATGAGGTGCAAGTGATAGCCGATTTGCTCGCCAGTGTAGCCTTCCAGTTTGAACTCCTCAGAATGCCCATGAGGTTGCTCTTCAATTGCCAGCACGATCTTTCGCACA
Source organism: uncultured Planctomycetaceae bacterium (assembly GCA_964430385.1). Taxonomy (GTDB): domain Bacteria; phylum Planctomycetota; class Planctomycetia; order Planctomycetales; family Planctomycetaceae; genus CAYSHJ01. The sequence goes on along the minus strand of CAYSHJ010000731.1, from coordinate 9,852 downwards.
AGATCCATGTCCCGTTTCATGTCATGCTTCCAATGATTTGTGTTGAGCAATCGAGCTCAGTTGCTTTCGGGTGAACGAGCAAATGCGCGACGGCCGCGGACAGGAGTTGGGTGCTGGCGAATTCAGCCTGCGTCAGCTTGGCTTCCAAGGCGTCGCACAGCGACGCGGTGTTCCTCGATCGCATCCAGCGGCGTGCGGAACTTCGTAAGCACCTCAACATGGTCTTGCCCGACCTGAAGTTCAATTCGTTTCACGTTGCAACGCCAGTGAAGATTCTCGCCGCAATCGTCATCGTCAGGTCGGTTTTCTGTTCTTGGAATGAGCTGGTCGATGCGTTTCAAAATCCGTCAGCGGTCATCCAGTTCTTTCCACCTCTGATCTTGTTGCCCGCGAGCTGTGTTGCCAGCCGTTCGTAGAGACGGCTATCTGACGAGACTAAGGATCGATCGAGAAATAGGTGGCACATTTGGCGATCAGTCGCTGGCGGCAAGCCCACGGTTCCTGGCGAAACCGGACGTTGATGCGACAGTAATTTCTCGAACGATCCTAAGCGATTCCGTGTCGCCAAAATCAAAAGCAAATAGCGTGACCGTCATTCGACGTCGACTCGTTCTTCCAATCCGAGCTCACGCAGGCCGGATTGCGTTTCTGCGGCTTTCGAGGCGGATTGTTCGGGGTCGACTTTCGCTTTGAAGCTGACTTCGATCTTCAAGTCCGGCGACGTCGCGTACTTGCTCAGCACTTTCGTATAGAAGTTCATCCACTTTTGTGAGGGGACGCACGCGGATCGCCGAGCGGACGAACAATATCTCGCATGGTGCCGACGGTGGATGAGCGAGTGTGCGCGGCTGCTCACTGATGACGGCAGCTTGTGGGTGATGATTAACGACGAATACGCCGACCACTTTGGGTTGCTGCTCCGTGAGACCGGCCTCATTCGACGCTCGTGGATCAAGTGGTACGAAACCTTCGGCGTCAATTGCACAAACAACTTCAACCGCTGTTCGCGGCACATCTTCTACTGTGTGAAGGACGCGAAACGGTTTGTGTTCAATGTCGAAGCCGTGAGCCGTCCTTCGGATCGACTCACAAGATACCACGACCGCCGCGCCGATCCCCACGGCAAGCTGTGGGACAACGTTTGGTGCATCCCACGGCTCGTGGAGAATAGTCAGGACCGGCTTCCAGATTTCCCCACGCAACTTCCACTGGAACTGCTTCGAGCGATCGTCGGCTGCGCGAGCAATCCCGGCGATCTGGTACTCGATCCGTTCTCTGGAAGTGGGACGACCGGTGTGGCTGCGATCAAGGGGGCGAGGCGATTTATCGGCATCGAGAAGAATCGTCATTTCGCGGCACTATCACGGCAGCGGCTGGCGTCGGCACGGGTCACGTGTGCTTGCTGAGCGTGAGGGCCTGCGGCATTCTGCCGCGTGCCATCCCCGACCGCCGCATGGCGAGAGAACACTTCTTCAATTCCGAATCGGCCGACCTTCTGATGACTGTCGACAAAGCCGCGCATCGCAGTGGTGTCAGCCGCCAGCAAGAGTTCCCTGGGGACGTCAGCCGCCAGCGGGACTTGCCGTTTCGCAGTCCCAAGAGCACTTGGTTCGCTCTCTTCTGGCCAGGCCAATAGAACGTGTCGATCAGCCACGAAGCCCCTCTGACCGCTAATGCAGCACCACCAGCAGGTATTCGCGAGCACGAGTGGCGGCGACGTAGCGTTCGCAGCGTTGGCGGAGGTCGGCAGATTCCAGGTGATTTAGGGCGTCGTCAGAACTCGCGCACGCCAGCCCGACGGCTCGGAATTCTAGGCCCTTGATGCGCTGCATCGTGCCGATACGGATGCCATCCTCGGCTCCGCCGGGATCATCGGCGTTTGGTTTCAGTTCGAAAACGCTGATGTTGGCGTTCTTGAGCGCGGAGATCAGCGACTCGCGGCGCGGCGTGATGCAGATTTCGTGGGAGGCCAATCCCTGGCCCAGCAGTGACTTCACCCAGGTCACAATCGCCTGAGCCTCGGCCGCCTCGCTGGGGCAGTGTTGAATCGTCGGTGCCGGGCCTTGGAAGACGGAATGGTCGCCGACGGTGGAGACGACTCCGTCATCGAGATCGTCGATGTCGACGCCTTGCAGGATGCCTTGGGCAAATCGCCGGATTTGTTCGCTGGTCCGATAGTTGATCTTGAGGCGTCGTGAACGGCCGCGAATGTCGATGCCGGCGCGGCTCAGCGGGACTTTGCCGCGATAGATGCGTTGATGCCCGTCGCCGACAACACACAGCGGGTCAGGCGTGCTGGCCTCAATTGGGCTAATCGCACGGATCAATCGCAAGGCTTCGAGACTGAAGTCTTGGATCTCATCGACGAGGACATGGTCGTAGTGAGTGAACTTGCCTTGTTCGGCCGCCAGCCGAGCCTGATGGATAGCTCCCTCGAAGGTCAGCAAGTTGCGAGTCTTCAGGCCGCGTTGAAAGAGACGAAAGACTGCCCATGCCGCGCGCCGCTGTTCTCGCGAGATACGCGGACGCCCTGAGCGCACCGTCGTCAGGTACGAGTCTTCGTCGTCGATCCCATTCGGGTCGATGACTTGATCGTATTCGCGCCGCAGTTCGTCGGCCGGCAGAGGAAGTTCGCCCAACGAAGAGTCGGACCAGACTTCTTTCCAGATCGCGTCGATTTCATGTTCGTCCGCAATGCGACCTTTCCAACCAGCGCGGATGCAGATGGCTCGCGCCAAGGCGTGGAGGTTGGTGACTTCGATGCGTTCCGCCACCTTGGGGTTGAGGCGGTCGATGAGGTGCCGGATTGTCACCGACAGGTTTGTCGTGAAGGTGCTGACGAGCACACGGCCGCGGGGTGTTGCCATCGTCTCGGCCAGATGCACGGCGCGGTGCATGAGCGCGACCGTTTTCCCCGTGCCGGCCGCGCCATTGATGTTCATTGGCCCCTTGGTCTGCCAACGCACGAGCTTTCGCTGATATGGATGCAGGAAGATGCGCCACTCCTCCAAGCGGTCAGCCAGCTTGGCTTGAAGTAGCTCTTTGAACTCGTCCTCGCTGGTCACTTGGATCAAGTCGAAACGCGGGGCTTGGTCGAGTTGCGAGAAATCGCCGGGGCCTGCTGGAGTCGGCGGCTTGGCTTCGTCATCGGTGCCCAGCATCTCACGGAGTGCCTCGTCCAGCGAGAGGCCGGCGGCCAGGCCGAACAATACATCGCGGCAGTCTGGTGGCAGATACGTGCTGAGCGAATCGAGGTCGTCATCAGAATGGATCGACCGAATCGCCGGAATCAGCGGTCGCGGCACGCCGGCAGAGAAGAGTTCGTCGTCGGAAAGCCGATTCAACGGATAGGTGACGGTCGTCGGGCCAGAGTCGGCGGCCAGAGCAGTCTTGACCTCTTCTGTGTCGAAGACTTGAAACACGCCAGTCATCTCGTGGACTTCGAACCGCTTGTGCCGGACCCAGTCATACGCTTTGTCGTGCGAGTCGATATGGACCAGCAGATAGGTGTCGCCCCTCTCCGGCGCAATGACGATGGCGCGATATCCGTCCGGCAGTTTGGTAATGCTGCGGACCTTCGGATCGAGGGCCGTTTCTTTCAGCGAGTGCAGACCGATGTCGGGCGAGGTCGGATCGCGCTGAAATTCGTCGATCAACTCGGAGACTCGCTTCTGCACTTTGCTGGGAAGCTTGTGGAAGGTCTTCAGAATTTGGCGGTGCATCATCAGGCGGGCCATCATCTCGCTCCGGACATGGCTTGACTCAGAATGTCGATCAAAAAAGAAACACCTCGCGCCTGCAAATCATTTGGTGTGACCACTCGCCAGCCTTGTTGCTGCCACTGACTGGCGAAATGCGTTTGGTCTCCCGCGAGCACGGCTACTGGCGGGTGCAGTGCTGGCCACGCTAACTCGGCAAAGGCGTCGTCGTCGATCTGGTCGTTGAAGTGTTCGACGACCGGAGTCGCGTGCGGCCCATCGAACCCGGCCATCGCCAGTTCCTCAACCGTTGGCCGCAGGATAGCCGTGGTGGCTTCGAGCACTTGCTTCCAGGACTCTTGCAACACGGTCGCGGCTTGTTGCGGAATCTCCGGCGCACTCCCCGACGCGACTTCCGAGGCCGCCCAGAACTGAAAGTTGTCCACAAACTGATACAGGTTGAGGCCCGCGAGAAACCGTCGCCAGCGCTCAAGGAAATCGCTGCCGGTGCATTCGGCGTCGGTATCTCCCAGCCGAGCCAGCACGATCGCTTTGTTCTGCCGGTTGCTGAGTGTGTCGGCCACAGCGATGTAAGCCACGACGTCCTGATTGAGCGAAGCCTTGTCGTTGTAGACCCAGTCTTGTCCGTCTGCGGCTGGCACTGTGCCCAGGCCATTTCCCGAACGCCACCGAGCAAGTGCCGAACACAACTCGGACAACTCCACCGAGCGTTGAGCGGCCAACAACTGCAACGGCCAATAGGCCATGAAGGTTGCAAGCTGTGTCCAACCCGCAGCATGCGGCTCGTCGAGAAATGCAGTCAGTTGTTGCCAACCATTGCGGGCAATGCGTTGAGCATCGGGAACCGTGCGTCCTTTGGAGCGGGCGTCGCTCGCCAGCTTCTGCACGTTCTGAGCGACCGGAGCGGGGCACACCATGACGTGCTCAGCGGCCTGTTGCTGCAAGTCGTCCCAAGTCACGCTCCAGACATGAAAGCGTCCGCTGCTGAGGATCGCTCGTCGCTTCTGAAAGTCATCGGCAAGACGATTGTAGGGCGGCTCACAATGGAACTTGAAGCCGTCCACGAAGACGGCAATAGAGCGGATGGCGTCATCATCCGTTCGCAGCATGAAGTCGGGTTGCGACGTAATGGTCACGCCGTCCTGAAGGCCGAGTTTCGGTTGCAGTTCGATCTCCCAAAGTCGCGACGAGTTTGGCAGCGAGAATCGGAATCCCTGATTGCCCCGGATGATGGTCTGTTCCCATTTGCCTCGTTTCTGATCGACGAACTCTTTCAGCGTGTCGACAAACTTCTTTTCCAACATGCTGCCAAAGAGTGAGTTCGGCCGGATGCTCGCCAGCTCTTGCTGCGCCACTCGCTGGTCGCCGGCGCGAATCAGATCCACAAGGAGAGCGATCCCGCGCTCGCGGCTGATGTGGGCGGCGTTGTATTGCTGGTGGTAGGTTCGCAAGCAGCGGTAGCAACCATCCGGGTCGGGCGTCTCGACGCTCTGACGCAGTTGGCGGCACGCACAGTTTTCGAGCGCCGCCTTCGCCAACCGCAGGACGTGCATGATCCCTTCGCCATCGCGATTGGCGGCATCCTTCTCCTGATACAGCGTCTTGAGATATCCGGTGCCGCCGGGCACGGCATCCAGCAGCGTCAAGTAGTAACGATTCATGCCGGTCGCGTTATCGGGCATGATTTGCGGCGCGACGATCAGGTGAGCCGGATTCCCTTCAAAACGCTGTCGTAGTCCGAGATGCAGGCACGCGGTCAGCGTTTCGAGATCTTCGTCATCGGCAATCGGCAGCAACAGACGGATCGCCTCGGACTGAAGCTGTCGGTAGAGGTACACCGACTCCCAAGTGAATGGCTGCCCGGTGCGGCCTTCTTGTTTTTGCTTTTCAAACTTACGCCGAGCACTACAACGCCGACGATGATTCACATCTTCCGGGCGAACGCTGGGAGGTATCGCGACGCCGCAATCCTGGCAGACGCGAAAGCCGTCCGTCGTGGCCTGCTGCCCGATCCCGAACGGCACTGTCGGCGGATCGCCGTAGAAGCCGGAGTTGACGTCGCGCAACACAATCGACGCGCGATACTCGATTCCGAATGGCAACTTCTCTTCGCCGACTGCTCCGGACGGAGCCTCACGCGTCAAATCGAAACTGCGGAGCGTGTGATAATACATCCGCTCGCGTTCATCGCTGCGGTCAGAGGAGAGGCTCTCGTAGTGCTCCATCTGCGAGACCGCCTGCGATCGCGAGAACTCGATGAAGTTCCGACGCTGGCCCAAGTCGAGCTGGCTATCGCTGTCATCGCCGTGGCCGCATTGCGGACAGGCCGGCACCGCATCGGGCTTGGTCAACTCTTCAACCAGGCGCATGTGGCCGCAGGCTCCGCAGACTGCCCACTGCTCGATGAGTGGCTGATCTTTGTGCCCCAACGCGATTTCCTGCACGTCGAATCGTCGGCCGTGCGTGTAGAAATGGTTGGCCGGCGCGAGTTCTTTGATCGCGGCTCCGGCCGGCCGGATGATCTCAATCGGAGCGTGGTCCTTGGTCGGGCCGCGGTGCTTGTTGTAGATCGAGCCGTAAAACCGGACGCCGCGTTCTGGAAAGGCATAGTTCGGCAACAAGCCGTTGTCGGTCAGCAGTTCCAACGTCGTCGTGCGGCTGAGACTCGCAGCGCGGCCTTGCAGTATGCGCAGCTCCTGATTGATTTCGACTTGTGCCTCTTGCTCCTCTTTATCGAGCTGCGCAAGCTGGTCGCGCAGCCGCTTGCGAGCGTTCTCCAGATCGCGAAGTTGCCGATCAAATTCGCTCGCCACTTGATGCAGCCGGTTGCTCAGCAGTTCGGAACGAGTCTCGCCCAGGAACCGGGACTGCGTGTCGGATTTGACGTGCGTCTGGAATCGCCGCAGGAACTGAGTCTGCAACGTGTTCTCGTTCTTGGTCAGCCATTCCATCAAACGCGGCAAGTTGCCGTCCGCGCGAGCGAGATCCTCCACCATCGTCTTGCCGGTTCTGGGCAGATCGCGGAGCACGCCGGTTTTCGTGGCCGTGTCGAACGCGAACGCGAGGTACTGCCGCACGAGCACTGCGGAGGCGTCCAACCAACAGCCCGGTGGATCGACCTTGCCGCGCAGCATCTCGAACGGCCGGCCATAGAAGAACAAGTCGTGCGGTCGCTGATTGACTACCGCCACGATCAACGCCGTCCCGGTGGAACGTCCCGCGCGGCCGATGCGTTGCAGGTAGTTGGCCGTGTTCGGCGGAATCGAGCAGAGCATCGTGCTCGACAAGTCGCCGATGTCGATGCCCATCTCCAACGTGCTGGTGCAGGTCAGCACGTTCGGATCGTCGGCGACACGAGCACTCTTGAATCGCTTTTCGAGCGTCTCCCGCTCTGAAGTTTCCAGCAGGCCGGTGTGCTCCTGCGCCACGACACGGCGGAGCACACCTTTGCGATATCGCTTTTGGTAATAGCGTTGCCGCGATGTCGAACCGATCGCCTCGTACCGGCCTTGGTGCCCGTAGTATTCAACGCTCGGCGCGCCGAGCCAGAGCTGCGATTCCGCCGACGGGCGAACCAGCAGGCGGTCGGTCTGAGAACATTTCAACGTCACGGCATCGCTCACCAGCCGAGCCGCGTCCGCCGCGATCGCGTAGTACCGCTTGGTCCCATCCAGATGGAGTTCGCGAAACAGCCCATTCTCAGTTCCAACTTCCAGCAACGCTGCGATCAAGTCGAGATAGCTGGGGTCGTCAACGCACTTCATCGGCAACACCCGGCGTGACCACACCAAATGCCACGGAGCTTGGCTGCCCTTCGTCGGAGTCAGCACGCATTCGTGTCCCTTGGTTGTCTGGGTGACGATCAAACGCGGCCGGAATCGACCAGCAGGCGGATAGACCTCGCGCTCCGGCGGTGCCGCACCACGGCGTGACTTCCCCCAGTAGGCAATCTTCGCCAGCGGCACCAAGTAAGGATGGTCGAGCGCTCCCTTCAGACGGAAGCGGTGCAGGAAGCCATACAGCCACAGCCTCAAGGCGTCATCGCTGAGCGATTCCAATAGCGGGTCAATCTTGGGCAGCTTCGCTCGCAGTTCAGTGACCGTCTGGTTGATGCGAGCTTCATCCCACGCGACGCACGCGCTGGCGGCCGTCTCCAAAGTGCGGCCGTGAGTCTGCATCAAGCTAACTTCGCTGGTCGCTTCCCAAGTCACACGCCGTTGGATGTCGGCCAGCAAGCCCGCTGGCGGCTGTTGTCGCGAGGGATTGTCGCGGTACTCGACGAAGTCCGTGTAGTCGCGCAGGTCGGGTGGCATCAACGAGGCCATCGCATTCTTGATGCCGCCACGCCACGCCGGTCGAGGTTGCGACCACCATTCGAGCACCAACCGTCCCACATCGGGCAGGGGGACACCTGTTGGACCGGCGAAGTCGATGACGTGTTGCAGTGCGGTGCGAAACGTGAATTGATAGGTCCGAGCGGAAAAGAAACCTGCGCGATGCGACGCATCTTGCACGCTGTCGGTGAACGCCAGCAGCTTGGCATCTTGGTTCAACGTCGAGCCGAACAGCTCGTCGATCGCCACGCTCGATAGCGTTGCCGCCTGGCTGCCGATGAAGAACACCCCTTCCTTTTCGCCGCAGCGCGGACAACCTTGAACGCCGTGGACGACTCCCTTGTCGTCCTTCTCGGTGTCGCGATTGATCTGCACCGGAAATCGCAAATGATCCGCGGTCAGTGGACAGGGGCCGTCTTCGTTCCGCAGAACCAAACTCTTCGGGCACAAGTACCAGTCGGAGAAACCGAAATCCTTCTGTGTCGCCGGAGCGATCGGCTCAGTCGATTCCGGTTTGCTCAATTCGCGGGGGCTGAGCACGACGATGCTGGTGCTGCGTTGTCCCTTGTAGCCGAACCATTCTCGATAGATCTTTTTCGGATCGGCGATCAGTTGCACTCCGTTGACGCCGGTGGCTTGGATTTTGGTTTCGCTGTCGTGATCCACCAGCGCGATCCAGCCCGACTCGCCGCATTCGCTGCAATGAAAGGTCGGCAAGCAAGGCAGGTCCGCCGCCGGTTCGTCCAACCAGCAAAAGCTCGGAGTCGCGTGAGCGATCCGGCCGATGCGTCGCAGTTCGCGAATCCAAATCTGCACCTGCGTCGGCACCAGCGGCAGAGCTTTGCCGCTGCGCAGTTCCTTCGCCTGCGCGATCAGCGCGAAGAACGACGCGCACAGCGCCGAACGGTCCTCGTACTTCGTGAACGCCAACAGCCCAAATTCCACCGTGGTCAACTTTTCGACCAACTCACGCCACAGCAGCGGCTTCGTGTCTTTCTCGCTGGCATCGAAGATGTCGAGCAATTGGCGAAACAGTTTGGTTCGTTTCAGCCAGTCCCCCAATTGCAGCGCCCAGGCTTCCAACTGAGCCGTGACGGCCGCGTGCGCTGGGCTTGCCGGTTCGTCGTGTGAGTCGTCTGGCAGAGCGTCATCGTCTGCGAAGAGTTTCCCTGCTGCCGCCGTAGCTTGGACGCCCACGTCCGAGCGTTCGGACGTAGGCGTCCGAACTACATCCGCCGCAATGGGGAGGCTTGGAAACGGATCGGTCACGATGCTCCAAACCTGCGACTGTCGCCAAGTGTAGGTGATGGCATCCTCGTCATCGCCGGGCAGGCACTCATCCGGGTTGGAGGGCATGGCGACGTCCATCAACGTCGGCGCGACCATCTCGGCGACGGACAGCCGGTCTTCGGTGACGACCGCGTCGGCTCGGATGTCTTCCTCGAACAACGTGCTGGCGAAACGAGCCAACCGCTCGGCGCTGGATTCGCGAACGTCCACAGGTGCCGCGTCAGGACCGATCGACGAATCACTCAGCGGCTCGCGATCATCGAGCGTCGCGCTGGTTCCCACCACGCAGAGATCTCCCTGTTCGATATCCAACCGCTCTTTCAACCGACGCAGCAAACAAGCGACGTCCGCACCCTGAGCACCGTCGTAGGCAACGCCGTTAAGTATTTTTACATGGCGAGCGCAAGGCATTGTTTGAGTTGAAGTTTGTGTTGTCGGGTTGCGTTGATGAGGATTGGTTTTCCGGCATGAGGTTTGTCTTTGTTGTCGGGGCGGTAGCGAGCCATCTT
>CAYSHJ010000730.1:0-6298 GCA_964430385.1 uncultured Planctomycetaceae bacterium | reverse complement strand
GGACACCGCCAGCGGTCAGGTGACGCTCACGTTGAAAGGGCACACCGGCTCGGTCAGGAGCGTGGCGTTTAACACGGACGGGAAACGGCTGGCGTCGGCCAGCTGGGATCAGACGGTGAAGGTGTGGGACGCCACCAGCGGTCAGGAGACGCTCACGTTGAAAGGACATAACCGCTCGGTGAGAAGCGTGGCGTTTAGCGCGGATGGGAAATGGCTGGCGTCAGCCAGCGAGGATAAGACGGAGAAGGTGTGGGACGCCACCAGCGGTCAGGCGACGCTCACGTTGAAAGGGCACACCGGCGAGGTCTGGAGTGTGGCGTTGAGCGCGGACGGGAAACGCCTGGCGTCGGCAAGCTTTGACCAGACAGTGAAAGTGTGGGACACCACGAGTGGTCAGGAGACGCTCAGTTTGAAAGGACATACCCGCTCGGTCAAAAGCGTGGCGTTGAGCGCGGATGGGAAATGGCTGGCATCAGCCAGCGATGATGAGTCGGTGAAGGTTTGGGACGTTGTGAGCGGTCAGGAGACGCTCACGTTGAAAGGGCACACCGGCGAGGTCTGGAGCGTGGCGTTTAGCGCGGACGGGAACCGGCTGGTGTCGGCAGGCTCCGATCGGACGGTGAAGGTGTGGGACGCCACGAGCGGTCAGGAGACGCTCACGTTGAAAGGGCACAAAAGCGGGGTTACGTGCGTGGCATTTGCTGCGGACGGGAAACGGCTGGCGTCCGCGAGCCATGATAAGACGGTGAAGGTGTGGGACGCCACGAGCGGTCAAGGATTGCTCACGTTGAAGGGGCACACCGGCTGGGTCATGAGCGTGGCGTTTAGCGCGGACGGGAATCGGCTGGCGTCGGCAGGCTCCGACCGGACGGTGAAGGTCTGGGACGCCTCGAGTGGTCAGGAGACGCTCACGTTAAAAGGGCACACCGGCCCGGTGCTGAGCGTGGCGTTTTGCGCGGATGGGAAACGGCTGGCGTCGGCAAGCGCGGATCGGACGGTCAAGGTGTGGGACGCGCGGCCGCGAGAGGCTGGAACGGGTGACCGGTTGGAAGTGTCTCAACCGGAATGAAATGCACAGCGATTTCTGACACGAGCGTGATCATCGTCCACGAACTCTCACCCAAATGGTGCGACCTGGCACAATTCGGGCTATTCCTCAGCACTTTCCACGAGCGCTACTCGAAAGCGGCGCCGGGGAGATGGCTTCGACTCGGACGCAAGCTGCGGTGCCGTGCCGTTCCAGAAGGGATCGCTCAAATCGAAACCTTCGCTGCCGTCGTGGCGGAACACGGTGGCCCAGTCGCAGAGCCAATCGGGGGAGCCGGAATGTTCGCGGACCAACTCGCCGCGGCGGGCCGCGCGATTTCCCGGAGGTGCTTGCGTGACCGCCGCGGCGATCAGTTCATCGGTCACCGGCGACAACACCACATCACCCGAGGCAGTCAGGTTGTCGCACCAATCGTTCAAGGTGTGGAAGCGGGATTCGAGAATTTGCAACGCGATGGCCAATCGCAGAAGGTTGTCGCGGCCTTGAAACTTTCGTCGCGCCTGGGCCAGTTGTTCGGCCTGATCGGGAGGCAGCGGCGCCCCACGGTCATTGAAAATTTCCGTCATCACCACATCGGGCAAATTGCCTCGCGCGGCTTGCAGGTCGCGCAGCGCGTCGCGGAGGTCGGTCCAGCGAAAGCCGGCGCGTTCGATTTGGTTTGTAAACACAGCGAGTTTCAAATACGCGTCCAGGCGATCGGCGAGTCGCAGTGGCTCGCGGCGCAAGGTGTCGAGCGTCTCCGCCCACTGCGTCAGCACGTCGTCGGCCCAGTCCGGCACGTCGGCGTGATGTTGCAAGTCGGCGCATTCGTCGAGCAGAGCTTGTTGAATGTCGAGCGCGGTCAGGTCACGGCCGTCCTGCAAACGGACTTTCGCGTGTAGCCACGGGTCGAGCGAAATCGACTGCAGTGCCTCGACGGGAGACTTCAGCGACAGTCCGCGCCCGATGTCCCGGCCTTGGTTCAGGTGATGGAACAGCAGTCCCGTCGTGCCGTAGGCGAGGTACGTTCCAAACGGCAGCCGCACGCTGTCTCGGCAGATCAAGTGGGCTCGGACATAGCCCTGGTTCGAATGGTCAATTCGTTTTCTCAGCCGGGTACAGAACAAGGCCCGGCCGCGAGTCGTCTCCTCACCGACCGCATGCACGATGTGCCGAGCGCGCTGCGAGAGTTCAAACCCGCTGCCGCCCGGCCGAGCGGACAAGCAACCGGCACCGGTATAGATCACTCGGCTGGCGAGATGTGGCAGCAGCGCCACTTGCGCCACCGCGAAGTTCCAGCAAGTGTACGATTCGTGCGTGCCGAACGACACGGACTCCGGGAAGTAGGTGTCGAGATTGTTTTTGACGATCGTCAGTTCCAGTTCCGGCCGTTGCCGCATGGCGAGAGCGGCGGCTTGTTGCAGGATGCGTTCGCCCGCTTTGTCGTGGACGGCGACTTCCAGCGGCGTGTTGGCTTCCGGCTGAGCGTACTCCGGGTGCCCGTTGATCTCCGGATAAAAGCGGGAACCGTTCTGCAAAAAGAGGCCACACGAACCGCGGCCGTTATAGTCAATCAACCAGCGATGCTCCGCACAGATGGCCGCGCGTAGCGGTTCGAAGAAGGCGGCTGGCTCGAGCCGTCGCCCGCGGACTTTGCCCGAGACGCTGTATTCCGTCTCGGCCGACATCAGCATCGGCCGAGGAATCTGAGAGCTGGTCATGTTATTCGGCTCCTCGTTGACGCAGTTGTTGCAGTTGCTGCTCGCCCTGCGAGTTCACCGAGCGATCCATCACATGGTCGGCCTGGCGGAGGATGGACTCCAGATGCCCCTCTCGGGCATCGAACGACTCGTCGGACGGACCGTCCTGTCCGCCAAGATCGCGGCTAGGTCTGAAATCGAAACGTTCGCGTTCCATGGCAATCTCCTGAGTTTTGAAATTGTGGGTGAGCCAGTCGTGTTGCAGGCGAAGCCTGCATTCGCAAAGAAAACTACGATCCGTTGAGTAAATGGCGTTGGTGAACCGATTCCACGAGTTCTTCCACAGTCTCGCACGCCGCCAGCAACTCGTCGGTCTGGCTGCGATTGAAATCCCACGGCGTGGACATCGCGAGAGTTGTCGTCGTCGACCAATGCGGATGGCGTTGCACGCTGAAACGGATGCGATCCCAATCGAGATCGGTGACGAGGCGTCCGAAGCGTCGCAGCACGTGAGCGCGGAAGTAGGCGCGCGTGTCGTGCGGTGGTTCGAACTGCCCCTGTTCGATTTCTGAGTCCGTCGGCATCAGCAACGGCAGGCCGGCCGCGGCCATTTGGTAGAACTGGCCTTCATCGGGATCGAGGCTGGCGAACAATAGGTCCAGCGTGCGAATCGCCGCGGAATTCCAGGTCAACCCGCGCTGCGACCGGTAGCGTTCAAGCAACAAGTACTTGAGCCATCCATCGCAGCGCTGGGCGAGCGCTTCGCCGTTCCTTTGGCGCAGGCAGTCCAGCGTTTCGAGCCACAATTTCACAATCCGTTCCGCTTCAGGAACGCAACCGCGCGCGGCGCCGGAGGCCACGAACTCGCCGGCTCGTTCCGCGATGGCCGTTTGCATTTCGACGGCGGTCATCGCTCGGCCACGAATGGCCGTCGGCCAACGCTGCTTCAACGACAGGTCGCGGCTGATGCCCGATGCCGCCGCCAGCGGATCGTCCAGCGCGAGCGTCGAGTCGAGCCAACCGCCTTCCAACATGGCCAACACCAACTGGCACGTGCCGAACTTCAGAATGGTTGCGACCGGCGACAGCGTGTTGTCCAGCAATATGATATGCAACCGCGCCAAATCGTCCTGATCGCCACACAAGCTCTCGTCGCGCAGATTCAACAAGCCGCGCTGGTGAGTGGTTTGCAGCGAGAAAAACTGCTCGAAGAAATCCGCACGCTGCGAGAATTGGAACGAGCACGCTTCGCGGCCGTTGCCCGCTCCCACCTGACCTTGTCCGGTGAAAGGCAGACTGGTTACCAGATGCGTCGCAAACGCACCGGCCAGATGCGGCTTGCGAAACAGCAAATCCAAGAAAACGCGGCGACTGACACAGACACTGACGTGCGAGCCATAACTCTGATGCCCGCCGTCTCCCGTGTTGGCCAGGACGCACAGCCGCGTGCCACTCGGCAGTCCGCGCGACGCAGCCTGCTGAGCTTCGCGCACCGACCGCAGCATGCCATGCCACGCGGCCGGCTGTGAACATGCGTTGAAATTCTCGGGCAGGTTGACCTCCAAGTGATCGCAGTCGATATAAACAGATCCTCCAGTAGATGTTAGGAATATACGACCCAGTTCCGATTGCAACCCAGAGTGCGTATTCCGTCGCGGGTAGCCGACGAACTGTGCGAGCAGACGCCGCGCGGCCTCCGCATTGCGGCCGTCGAACACATCGTCCGACAGTAACGAATTGGCGAGTTCCGAGTCATAGCCGATGATTTTCGGGACGATGTCCATGAGCATGCCTTTCGCTTCTTTGGAGTGCTCCGGCTTGACGGAGCTTTGGAATTTTGGAATGCGGTGAAACCGCTTTGGGTCTTCCCTCGAAACGCAGATTCCAAAGAGAGCGGCGAAGCCGCATTCCAAAGCTCCTTCAAGCCGGAGCACTCCCAGTGTTCACGCCACTGTCAGCGTGCGCGTTTCGATGGCAATGGGTCGGGCTTCGTGCGGGATGGACGGCAAGTACGACTTGATGTTCTCGGGCGTCAACAGATTCAACAGGCTGTTGAGTTCTTCCTCGATGGCACGGCACAGATCGTCTTCGCGTAGGCCGATCTCACCGTTCAGAACTTCGCGATCGGCTGCCTCTTCGGCGGCATGGTTGACCATTCCTTCGAGGATCGCGCCGCTCATCAACTCGCGCCCGCGAATCGGCAACTTGCGATTGTCGGCCAGCTTCACGTGCCCCAACTCGGAAAATGATCCATTCGGGCTGTACAGTCGGCTAAGCACCGCTTCAATGACTTGGTCCGCCTTGAAGTCGGTGGCGAACGGGCGTTCGATCGACAAGTAACGGTTCAGGATCGCCCGCGCCGCCGTACGATTTGGCGGGCCGATCAGGATCTTCTGGTCGAGCCGTCCGGGTCGCACGACGGCGGGGTCCAGCGTGTCGGCGCGATTCGTCGCGGCGATCACGATCAAGTTGTCGATCTGCTGCACGCCGTCCAGAAGTGCGAGCAACGTATTCTCGATGCGATCGGAGGCCGTGTGGCCGAAGTCCGATCCGCGGCGGCGTGCAATCGCATCGAACTCGTCGAAGAACAGGACCACGACGAACTTGCGCGCCGCCTCGCGCGCCGCCTCGAAGCGGTCGCGCAGATTCTTCTCGCTCTGTCCAAACCACATGGAGTTGTCCTGCGACGCGACCACGGACATGAATCTTGCCGGTTCTCCGGGACGGAGTTGACCGAGGTAATTCGCCAGGCAGCGAGCCAGTCGCGTTTTTCCGTTGCCCGGCGGCCCGATCAGCAACACGCCGCCGCGGCGGCGAAGCTGATACCGCTTGGCGACCTCCTGGTGCAGCAGCCGAAAACCGACGACCCGCTTCAAACGATGAATGACCGGGTCCAGGCCTCCCAATTCTTGAAAGTCATCGGTGGGTATCTGCGTTTCGAACATTTCATTGTGGTCCGGCTTGGGGAGCTTGACGAAGGCCACGTTGCTCACGTCGGCGTCGAAACCGATCAAGTCCCCTTTGGTCAGTTCTCTCCGTCGCAAGTCGTCCGCGAGGATGACGCGCACGCATTCTCCGCGATGCTCGACCATCGCGTGGCGACGTCCCAGCCGGCGTTCGAAGCGTCCCACGGCGGAATAGTTCGCCGGTTGACCGTTGACGCTGATCAGGCAGTTGCGCTGCTTGGTGAGCAACCCGCGCACGCCGACCCGCAGCTTGTCGACCGAGACATCAGGATGCACCGACACCGTCAGACACCCGACGCCACGGCCGGCCACCTCGACTCGTGACTCGTCGCGGCGGTCCACGTGAGTGATCGTCACCGGATGCCACTCCGGCGCACGGAGCGCATCGAATTCCACGTGAGCCTTGTCCAACAGCTCTTCCAATTTCGCCGTCCGCACCTGCTGCTCCGCCATCTGCACCTGCTGCGAGTGACGCTCGGTGACTTGGCGTTCGGCGAACGCGCTGAGTTCTGGTGCTCGTTCGGCGTGCTGGCGAATCCAGGCGGGAGAGGTGGCGGCGGCATGAGCGGTGAGACGTATACCGCGAGCGACATCAAGGTCCTCGA
>CAYSHJ010000729.1:0-13040 GCA_964430385.1 uncultured Planctomycetaceae bacterium | reverse complement strand
ACCGGCGGCGGATCGACTCGTTCGGGGAAGTACCTCGCGACGAGTTCTTGCTTGACCGCGTCGGTGCCCGCGTGACGTTCTTGCTTCTTCGGATTTGCTTTCGCCGAGCGGAGTTTTTGATACGCTTCTTCGCGCAGCCGCAACGTGAACGGATTCTCCACGGGAACCGGAGCCGGCGTCGGTTGCTTGCCGACCTTCGCGATCAATTCTTCTTGCAGCTCGCAAATTTTGGCGATTTCTTTTTGAGCCAGCAGGATCGCTTCCAGCATCAGGTCTTCCGGCAATTGATCGCCGAAGCCTTCGATCATCAACACCGAACTTTTGTTGCCGGCCACGATCAAGTCGAGCTTGCTGACTTTGGTTTGTTCAAGCGTTGGCATGACCACGAACTGGTTGTCGACCAAACCAATGCGCACGGCTCCGATCGGACCTTGGAACGGCACGGGGGCCAGCATCAGCGCCGCACTCGCACCAACGATCGACAGCACGTCCGGGTCAGTCTCGCCGTCGACTGACAGCACATTCGCCATGACCTGCACTTCGTCAAAGTATCCTTCCGGGAACAGCGGCCGAATCGGGCGGTCCGTCAGTCGAGCGGCCAGAATCTCGCGCGTCGTTGGGCGGCTTTCACGCTTCATGAACCCGCCGGGGAATTTTCCGGCAGCCGCAAATCGCTCTCGATAGTCCACGGTGAGTGGAAAAAAGTCTTGATCAACCGATCGCGGCGGGCCGCTGACCGAAGCGACAAAGACCCACGTCTCGCCGTATTTCACGATCACCGCGCCGCCGGCTTGCTTGGCCAATTCGCCCGTTTCCAGTTTGAGAATCCGTCCGCCAATCTCGCGTTCGACAGTAACTTTCACGTTTTTTTCCTACTAAGCCATGACAGTGAATACTTGACGCCACAACAACAGTGACGTCCCTCTAGACCCAGGGCCGAACTCCGGCGAGCGTCGTTGCGTTGCGTCAATTCACCGCGCAGGCTCAAGCGTTCTGTGGACCAGAGCTTGAAAAACAACGTCGCCGCCGAGGCGGTGGGCTACTTGCGCAGATCGAGCTTTTGCAGAATCGTTTGATAGCGGTCCAAGTCTTCCCGCTTGAGATAATCCAGCAGACGACGACGGCGACTGACGAGCATCAGTAACCCGCGACGGCCCGCGTGATCTTTGACATGCGACTTGAAATGGTCCGTCAATCCGTTAATCCGCTCCGTCAACATCGCAATCTGGACTTCCGGAGAGCCGGTGTCGGCCTCCGCACGGGCATAGCCTCGAATCAGCTCGGTCTTGCGTTCTTTCGTCAGAGACATTTCCACTTCCTACACACGTAATTCTGTCTACACACGTAATTCTGTTCGACATCGATTCCATGAAGGCGAGAAGTCTATCAAGCCGCCGCGAAGATTCAATCTCGCCCAACCACAGGTCGGCCGGAACGGACGTGGCACCCGCGATCACTTGGTCTCTTCATCGTCTTTCAAGAACGGCCGCATTCGGTCCAGCGTCTTCGGTCCAATCTCCTTGACCCGCAGGAGGTCCGGCACGTTTCGAAATGGCCCGTTCTTCTCGCGGTCTTCGACAATCTTGCGAGCGGTGGTTACCCCAATCCCTTCGATCTGCGACCATTCGACCCAACTGGCCTTGTTAATGTCGATCCGAAAATCAAACCGCCGAGCCGGCAGCCGATCGATTTCGAGCGGCACCGCTCCCCAGCCGCTCAGCTTGGCCCAGTTCGCGCCGACGATGATCAAGAACACGGCGACAAAAACCGCCACAAACGATTGATCGTGGTCTCGCAGCCAGAGCCAACTGCGAACGACGCTGCGTTCGGGCGGTGCGTCGGCTGCCGGAACGGGCGATGTCATTTCGCAAGGAACATTAGTCGCCGCGTCCGTCGCCGAAGGACTCGATGACTCGACGCTTGGAGTTTCGACTGCGGTGACGGGCGAAGTACTGGTGTCTGGAGTCGTGATTGTCGTCATGTCGCGACGGTCCCTTATTCCCAACACGGCCGGGGCGCAACCTTGCTTCCTCTCCCCCGCAGCGGGGGAGAGGGGACAAATTGCACGCACGGCGCGCTTCAAAACTCTATCGCGTTTTGTACGTCTTCGGCTGCCCGTCGGCTCCGATCTGAACCGTGTAGCTGCTGCCGTCCGGAGCGACCGAGACCTTGACGAACACCCCCTTGCAATCAGCGGTTTGAGCGTCGTTGGCGATGAATTCGACGGGCGTTTGTTCGTCGGCTTTCAGTTTCACATTGCGGTGCAGTTGGTAGATTGCCTGCACCGACTTGATTCGGCGCAGCGTGGCGTTCGTGCGCGCATCGCAGCCTTTGGTGGGACCGTTGCACATCACGCAGACGCGCGGATCAATAGGCAGCACCAGAGTCGGGTTGTTGCTCACCCCCAAGCCGTGATGCGTGACCATAAACAGATCGACTTGCCCGATCGGGTTGTTCGGAGTCATCAACTTGGACTCGATGTTCCATGTCAGGTCGCCGCATGTCAGAAATGAAAACTTGCCGAAGTTCAGCAGCAGGCTGATGCTCGCCGCGTTGTCGCTCGGATCGTCGTCCTGCGGCTCGTTGTCGCCGGCGAACGGATTCGGCTCGCCCACGTTGGGGATCACTTCGCGACTGGCAGTGACCACCTTCGCGGAGAGCGGAGTTTCCTTGCCTTGCATTTTCCAATGCCTCAGCGGCAGCAGGTCTCCAGCCTTCAATACTTTCGACTTGTTCTGCGAGGCCGAGCGATACTCGACCATGCGTTTCTCGAAGTCTTTGTCCTCAGCGAGTTTCTCTGGAATCCCGCGATCCCAGAAGTTGAGGATTTGGATCTGTGACGCCAACGCGGCGTGATTCCCGTAATGATCCAAATGCCAATGCGACACAACCGCATGATGAATCTCGTTGATTCGCGCGGCGCCGCGAATCACCTTTAAGATGCGATCGCGGTCGCGACCACCGAAGTCGGGATAACCGGAGTCGATCAACACCGACTCATTGCCCGGTGTCACAATCAACGTCGCGGCTCCCCCTTCGACGTCAATGAAGTAGATATCCAATCTCTGATCGCTCGTGCCGGCTCGCGCGGCTTGGCCCACGAGACACGAAGTTGTCACTGCGACGACGAGAAACAGACCGAAGAAGCGTTTCATGGAGATCCTCATAGGGCGGCGAAGCCACATTCAGATGGCGGATGAATTTCGATTTTGGATGTTCGATTGAACCGCAGTCTGTGTTCTCAATCGAAAATCGAAAATCAAAAATTGCGATCACGATCACGGGCAGGTTGGAAACCTACCCCACGAAGGGCATGAGCATATCACCCGCTGCTGGGCATTCCAGGCGTAGCCGTCACGGCAGCCGCCGGCTGCGGTTCGGCCGGGGGACTCACCGGAAGTGAGTTTTCCGCCCCTCCGCTCGCGTGTCCGAACTTGGCCCGCGAGAATTCGCCCAATTCCATGTTGAAGATCTTGACCAGCGCGTGCAGGCAGCAGGCGACGATTGGGCCCACGAAGATGCCCCATAGCCCCATGACCTGCATGCCGCCGAAGACACTCACGAACGCTAGCAGCGGGTGCAGGCTGGTGTCGTTTTGCAGCACATAGGCTTTGATGACGTTGTCCATCGTGCCGATGACCGCGATGCCGACGACAGCTAAGAAGATCGCCGAGCCATAAGACGGTTCCTTGCCGAGGCACAGCCCGACAGCGAACGGCCCCCAGACCATCCACGTTCCGGCAATTGGGATCAGCGAGGCGAACGTCGCCACCACGAACAGCACGAAGAAGTTGTGAAAGCCAACGACATACAGTGCCAGTGCCGTCGCGGCTCCTTGAGCGATTGCCGACAACATCGTCGCCGAAACGACCGCCTGCACGACTCGATTGAATTCGTGAATTAACTGCCGTTGGTAGTCGACTTGGACGGGAACCAGTTTCTCGGTGGCCGAAAGCAGCGATGAACCGTCACACAAGAAGTAGTACAGCGCAATCAAAAAAATCGTGAGTTGGATCAAGCCACTGACCATAGCTCCCAGGATGTCAAATGTCTTGCTGGCGAGTCCCACGTTTCCAGTGGCCGCGATACCCAGGCTCTTTTTCGCCAGTTCTTGCATGTATAAACCGGTGTGTTGGATCGCGTCCAAACCCTTCTGTTCCCAGTCGGCGATGAACTCCGTGCGTTGAGTTTTATAGGTGGCGCGTTCATCGTCGGTGGCGCTGGACACCGGCGATGGAGTGGTGAAGTCAAAATACAGGCCAGCAAACCTGCGCACTTGGACCTTGATGTCCTCCTCCGACACTTCCTTCTTCTGCAGATTCTCCATCACCGAGATGACAAAAGGTTTTTCTTTTTGGGAGAGCGTCCAGATTTGTATCGCCGCCGAGAAAACACCGATCACCAACGGGATAAAGAGGATCAAACAGACGGTGCCCGTTGTCGCCGCCGCCGCCCAGCGGTCGCGTTGCCGAAACTTCGTCAAGAAGTATCCGTAGAGCGGCTGGCACCAGACGGCGGTCACTCCCGCCAGAAACAGCGGCAGCAAAAACGGAGCCACGATTTGAAAGAAAGTGAATCCCAAAAAAACGATCAGAGTCGTTAAGATCACCAGCGAAACGACACGTACCATCGAGGTCATATCCGACGTTCCCCGCAAAAACCCTATGCCGCCGAAAGCCGAAGCATGGCCAAACGCTACATCATCTCGCTGACGGGAGCAAACCGGGTCGGCATCTTGGCCGCCGTGACGACAGCACTGGACGAACTGCGTGGCAACTTGTGGGAAGCGAACATCTCAGTCATGCCGCCGTTTTGCTCGATCCTGTTGACGGCGGACTTTCCCGAAGGACGCACCGATAAAATCGTCTCCGACCACATCCGCGACCTTTGCCGCCCGTACGCCGTCGAGGTCCGTGTGACTGAACCAGGCGGCGAAGGGACCGCCCCCGCAACGGCCACATCGACCGCGCGCTACGTGTTGACCGTTCACGGGTCCGACAAGCCGGGCATGCTGCGGTTATTGTCGAGCAAACTGTCCGAGCTGGGAATCGACATCCACAACCTCTATGCCGAGCGTTGCGACCGCGACCAAACGTTCTCGATGGAGTTGGAAGTCGCCATTCCGACATCGCTGGACATCACTCATGTGCGCGAGCAAGTCAGCGTTCGCTGCCGGGAAGTCGGCCTCGCCGCGACGCTCGAACCGGCCGCCGATTTCCTCGCTCGTTGCGGCGGCAACTTGCGCGACGCCGTTCGCGTTCAGCGAGCCAACGAACGGGACTGAGCCGATTGATTCAGCACTTCAATTCCGCGGCTTGCTTCAGATGCTCCTCCGCTTCGGTCAGTTGACCGATCTGGCGCAGCGTCTGGCCCAGCCCTGAATGGGCTTCGGCGGACTTGGGCTTCAAAGCCAGCGCGTTTTGGAACGCGCTTTCGGCGTCTTGCCAACGGCCGAGCTCCAGATTGGATTGCCCGAGTCCCAACCAAGCGTCGAACAAGCTGGCTCGGAGACCGAGAGCCCGTTCGTACGCTCCGGCGGCTTTCGCGTGTTCCGACAACCGGCGCAAGGCCATGGCCAGTTTGAGATGCATCTCGGCCGCGCGAGGACGCAGTACGACGACTCGTCGCAGGTACTTGGCCGCGGGTTCGAATGATCCATGCTCGAACAGCACCTCGCCCAGATTCAACAGCGCCTCGGGGTAATCCGCGTCGACTGACAACGCGCGCTCGTACTGTTCGGCCGCTTTGTCGAGTTGGCCACGTTCACGGCAAACGTTGCCCAGATTGAGCAGCGCTTGCACGGACTGCGGATCGTCGATCAAGGCCTCTTGCAGATAGGCTTCGGCTTGATCCAGATGCTGCTTTTGCAAGTGGATGATGCCGAGATACGTGCGTGCCTCGGAGCAGTGCGAGTCGACGGCGATCGCCTTCTCGAAGCACTCGATGGCCTCGCGGAAATCGCTCAGCGCGTTCCAGGCGCTGCCCAGATTCGTCAGGTACTTGGCCGAACGATCATTCAACTTCACGGCTCGATGAAAGTGCTTGACCGCGTCCGTGAAGTTCCCTTTTTGAAACTCGATCAGGCCCGACAAGTGCCACGCTTCCGCATGCTGCGGCGCCGACTTGACGATCTCCTGCAAGCGGCGCTGAGCCTGCGCCAGGTTGCCACTCTGAAAGTGTTTGACGGCGAGCTGAAAGGCATCGGCGGAAGCGACCATGTTTCGAGGGAGCCTGCGAACGTGACTCAGAAATTCGGCTTCGTGGACTTCGTGGATTTCGCGCCGCCTTGAGGAGTCTCCGTTTTCTTCGGCGCGGACTTTGACGCAGCGGACTTCGACGCCGAACCACGTTTCGGCGAAGGACCGATCGACACGTCCCAGCGAGCGAAGTCGACACCTAAACTCGTTTGGTTCGGTCCCCAGGTCGTGGCGGGACAATCGCTGGCAAGCGTGAAATCAGAAGCACTGACCTTCGAACGATGCGGCAACTTCGCTTTGAGCCGCACGCCGCCGTTCGTCGTCAACGGCCGCTCGATTCGCTCCGCGCCCCACAATGGCTTCCAATCCGCGTCGAACGATTGCGGCCCCTTCGGTGGCGAGTCGGCCGGGCGAACGATTTGCGACCACGGCGCGGCGTAGCCATTCACTTGATCCCACCACGCCAGTTGCTGATTCGACAACACGTGCTCGCGGCACGAGAGTAACACGGGCGAACCGGGCGCGCCGGACAGATCGGTCAAAGACAACACAACGGAGTTCTCCAAGAACACGTTCAGGGGTCGAGTGGTCTTCTCCGCTTCCTTCGTTCCACGGACGTTGAAGACGTACTTACCGCCGGCTCCGAACGTACACCAGCGCGCGTCCAGCGTCGCGCCGATGCGAGAATCAAAGCCCTGAACGTTCAGATCGAACAGTTCGCCGACAGACGCGAACAGGCTGTTGCGCAACAAAAGCGTTCGATTCCGCAAATCCGCCTCGCACAGTTGGCCCGATGTCAGCAAGGCACTGTCGACGATCAGCCCGGAATTCCGCTCGCTGGGTTGAGTCCGATCCTTCGATTCCACGGCGGAGCGTTTCCAGCGGATCAGCCCCGTAAACTTGCTGGTTCCATCGAGCGTTTGGCCGATGACCTGGCAACGTCGCAGCGCGAAATTGCCGTCGTACACGCTGAGAAAGTAATGCGGCATCGCTTCGCGCGACGTGTTCGGAAAGCGGAAACTCCCATCGACAATTTCCAGCGCGCCGCCCTCGACGACGAACATCGCTTCATCTTCTTTCTTGCGCGGGGCGAGCACCAGCGGAGCTTCGCCGGTCTGTTTGAATTCGATGCGCAGCGACTTGCCTTTCAGTTCGACCGGCGTCATTTCGTTCGTGCCGCTGCCGCTGACCACGACCAGTGTGCCACTCGGCCAACTCTCCGACAGCAGCACGCGGCCGAGGTCTTGTGTATTGGCGTCGACCTGAAGCGTTTTGTTGATCACGAACGGCTCGAAGCCTGTGATCGAATATTGAGCTCGATCGGCCAGCGCGTCCGCCCGCGCAAGGGCCAACCCGGCGGCATCGACGAAGTCGGCGACCGGACATCCGGGCGTCTGACCATCCGTCCCTTTGAGTCCAACCTCCGCGGTCACGGCCAAACTGCGAGGTGATACGTTTCCGAAGTCCGAAGGGGGCGACTGCGGCCAGGCAATCATTGGGAACTGCGACTCTTCGAGCGTCGGTTGATTGTGCCACACGTTCTTCCAGTCGGCTCCATTGCGAATGGCACTCGTCGTGCCCGGCTCGTCCAGTATCAGCTTCTGCCAGCCACAAACGAGCGAGGACTCGATCACCCATCGCAAGCTCGGATACGGACTCTCACCCTTGCCCGGCAGCAGGGCCTGCTGCCAACCGGGAAGAGCTAGCAAAACGGGCGAACTTTGCGGCGCGGCGACGCCGGACAACACACAATTGACCACCGTGATTTCTGTCACCGGCGGCTTGTCGACATTCGTTCCGGGAGCCAACTCGAACGCCGTGCCGGTCGCCAGCACGGTGCAAGACAGGAACTTCAAACTCCGCGCGGCGGTCGATGCCGGAGTTCGCGCGGCTGGCGACGACGACGGCTTGAGCGCTCCCTTGCTCGCCGGAGTTTTCTTGGCGCTGCTCGTGCCGTCGGCGGGATTCGGTTTCGAGCTGATCGGCGCTTCTTCCGCAGGCTCGTGATTCGTAAGACGTAAGACCGGTGACGCGCCGGTTGCGAACACGCAGCGGCTGGCGACCAAATCAGTCGCCGTATTATCGAGACGAAACGCACCGAGCGATTGTCCACGGATCAGGCAATCGCGCGTCAGCAGTCGTGCGCATGGCGATTCCTTGGGGTCGGCACGAAGGACTCGCCCTTCCGCGCCGAACACGACCGTCTTGCCGCCGCCGGGGCGAGTCCCGATCAACGTGAATGTGCAACGGACGGCGGCGAGGTCTCCCGACCGAACCGAGATCAGCGTGAGCGGATCGCTGTGCGCGAATTGCCGCGCGAAGACGACGACATGCAGGCCTTCGAGCGTCAGCGCGCCGTTGGTCAGTTGTAGCAAGGCGTCGTACGGCTGATCGGGATCGGCGACCAACACCACCACCGGCTGTGCTCCGTTCGCTGCCTGCACGACGACTGTCTTACGATTCGTCAATTCCATCGGCCCCAAGAAATACGGCCCGTCCGTCACGAGCTGCACGATCCCGCCCGCTTCCGGCAACTGCCGCATCGCTTCGTCCAACGTGGGCACTTGTTCGAAGCCACTGGGACCGCCGCCGACGATGATGGTCGACAAACCGGCTGCGGCTCGCGAACCGCTCTCCGCGATCCACTCCGAGACATATCGGACTTCGCCGTCGCGACCCAACGGCGAAATCGGCGGCACGTACAGCGCGCCGCTGGGAGACGGCGTGGCCTGGCCAACCGTCTTGTCGGTGGTCGACTTCGAGTCGCCTTCTGCCGCGGGCATCAGCGACTTCGGACTCTTCCTCGAATCGGGCGAAAGCGACTTCGGCCCCGTCGGCTTCTTGTCTTCACCGGCCGCTCCGTCGGTCGAGGCGTTTCCACGAGTGGCGGTCGCGACGGTCGAGGCGGCTTCGTTTCCGCGATCAAACGGATTCACGCCGGTCTGATTCGGAGTCGAAATCGCGCCACCGTAATGAGACGTGATCCAACCTAAGAAGCCGATCACGCCGATCACCGCGGCTCCAATCAGCAGTTTCTTGACCGGGCTTGAATCCAGATGGAAGCTGCGTTTCGGCACCAGTGTCGGCTCGGCCGGCCGCACCGGGATCTCCATCGTCGCGGCCATCAACTGTCTGGCCTCTTGCGGTGCGGGTCTTTTGTAGGCGGCCTTCGGTTCGGGACGTTTGTCGTCGTGATCGCCATCGTCTTCCTCGGCCAGCGCGGCGAGATCCTTGACCGACAACGGACCGCGAGTCAGGTTCTCGTTCGCCAGGTCCGCCAGCAGGTCGGCGGGACTCTGATAGCGGTCTTCGGGCTTGATGGCCATCAGACGCTTGATCATCTCGGCGATGCTTTCGGGAACCGATTCGTTCCCATCGCGAGCATCCGGTCGCGCCTTGCTGGCGTGAGCATTCAGCTTGTTGAGCATGCTCCCTTCGTGGAACGGTGGGTGCCCGACAAGCATGTGATACCACGTCGCGCCGAGCGAATAGAGGTCGCTGCGAGCGTCAGCCGCTTTGCTGTTGCGTGCCTGTTCGGGCGACATGTAGTCCACGGTACCGACCGTCGTGCCGGCCCGCGTGATGTTGGTCTCCATCGACTCGTCCACCGACCGCGCCAAGCCCATGTCGGCCAATTTCACCATGCCATCTTTACGCACCAGCAGATTCGACGGCTTGATGTCTCGATGCACGATGTTCCGTTCGTGGGCATGCAACAGCGCCAGCGTCACTTGCTTGATGATCTCCAACGATCGCTTGACGGGCATGGGACCACGTTTGCTGATGATCGAATGCACGTCGGTGCCGTCGATGAATTCCAGGGCGATGTACAAATAGCCGTCCGCCTCACCGGCGTCATGCACGGCGACAATGTTGTCGTGCTTCAGTTGCGCGGCGGCTTGAGCTTCCTGCTTGAAGCGTTTGACCAGCGTGGGGTTCTCAGCCTTTTCTTTGGCCAAGACCTTGAGCGCGACTTGCCGCTTGAGCTGCGTGTCGTTCGCCAGGAAGACAACGCCCATGCCACCTTGGCCAAGCTTCTTAATGATGGCGAAGCGGCCGATCTTCTTGAGGTTGCTTAGCGGCGTGGAGGGGCTGGATGGCTTGCCGGGCGAGGTTTCCTTGGCGGCGACGGTGTCCGTTGGCTTGCTCGCCGGCGCGGACGACGGCTCCAAGCCGGCGCCAGATTTCGGCGGGATCGGCTCTTGCGGCAGGGGCTTTCCGGCTCCAGCCACATTGGACGCCATCGGACACCTCGAAAATCTCGCGGAAGGGGAATGGAACCGAGGGTGCAACGAACCTCCGGCAGACGACAAGTTGCGACGCGCGCAATCTTAGCTTCGGTTCCGAAGAATTCCTAAACTCAGGCCCTTCAATTCCGCGAACGCGGCGATGAAGCGGAAGTGGCCTCACGTCCGGCCATGTAGATATTCGTTGAGGAAGTGAATTGTGACTTCGCGATCATTGGCCAGAAAAGCGTTGAGATCGCCGATCGAGATCATGCCCAGCAGCTCGCCCTGAGCGCCGACCACCGGCAAGTGTCGGACGCGATGAGTTCGCATGATCGAGCGGACGTCGTCGATGGTGGTGTCCGACGCGCAGCATGCGAGGTGAGCCGTCATGACGTCGCTGACGCGCGTCTGGGTCGGATCGCGTTGCTCTACGACCACTCTCCGCAGCACGTCACGTTCAGTGAAAATGCCGCACATCTGGCCGTTCTCAGTCACGATGAGTGATCCGATCGAGTGCTCATTCATGCGTTGGGTGGCCAACAAGACCGTTTCGCCACGGTCGACGGTATGCACTGGCTGGCCTGCCTTGTTTTTCAAGATGTCGTTGACAATAGCCATGTTGCTGCTCCTGATTGCGATAAACGTACACTCAGCCAAACGAGATCACAAACTCGCTGCCGCCCCCTCTCGCGGCGAGCGCTGTCCTTCGGAAGTGGGCGAGACCGGGTCGACCATGATGTCCCTGCCTGGAAGTTCGTCGTCCCGCCTTGAGCGGATGACCAAGCCGCCTCAAGGCGGGACTACGAACTTCATGCCAGAATGTCCGTCACAACGCGACCTGCCACATCGGTCAGCCGGAAGTTGCGGCCGGCGTATTTGTACGTCAGACGCTCGTGATCGAGGCCCAACTGGTGCAAGATCGTCGCGTGCAGATCGTGCATGTGGACTTTGTCTTGCACGGCATGATGACCAAACTCATCGGTCTCACCGTACGCGAAGCCGGGCTTTACCCCACTGCCAGCCAGCCACACCGTGAAACCACCGGGATTGTGATCGCGGCCGGTACCGTTCTTTTCGGCGTATGGCGTGCGACCGAATTCACCGCCCCACCACACGATCGTGTCGTCCAGCAAACCGCGTTGCGTGAGGTCCGTGAGTAGTCCCGCGATCGGCAAGTCGACGGTTTGAAGAGCACGACGACGTGAAACCGTCGTGCCTGATGAAAACGTCATTGCAGATCCTCACTTTGCGAATCCACATCCTAGCCAAGGACATTTGACGGTAGTGATACCAGAATTCAAGCCGCGGTAGGTCAGTCGCTCCGCGACTGACATTGGCGGTGAGGACAGTTGATGGTAGTGATACCAGAATTCAAGCTGCGGGCAAGCGGCGAGTTGGTCACGCCCTCAAGCACGACAACCTCGACGTGATTCCCTCCCTCGGCTCTCGGGTCCGATCGCATTGATTGCGAATCGCGTGGGCATTTTGGCGGATGAGGGCGGTGAACCCTTATCGTCCGTAGAACGACTCAGGATCGAATCGCGGGCTCACTCTCGCGCTTGACTATTCGACTAGGCGAGATAGCCTACCTTCCCTTCGTTGAGCCAACGGCACTTCACATCATTGGCTCATTCGTCACGAGTCACGACGACATCCTTTCAATTGCGTTTCGCGCGGGGAGGTTTTCCCTTGCGTTTGATTCAGCGGAATTCGCCTGCTCGTGGCTTCACGCTCATCGAGTTGCTGGTGACGATCGGCATCATCGCCATTCTGATTGCGCTGTTGCTTCCCGCCGTCCAGTCCGCCCGCGAGGCGGCCAGGCGCACGCAGTGCAAGAACAATCTCAAGCAGCTTGGCATCGCGCTCCACATTTACAGCGATGTCCATGGCTCGCTTCCGCCTGGGAGCGGAGGGACACGAGGTCCACTGCTGGCTGACTGCACCAAAGGCAATTACCACCTATTGAGCGGGGTGGTCATGCTGATGCCATTTCTCGAGCGGGCACCGCTGTGGAAAACGATTGCGGGAACTCCGGGTCAAGGGGGCGTTCCCGATTGGAATTCATTTCCACTTCCCAAAGACAATTTGCCGGAACTGCTCTGTCCGAATTCGCCGATCCCGCCCCGATACATCACCCTCACCCTCAACTCGGGGCCACCGCGCAGTTACAAGTTTTCTTGTGGTGACAGCCTGCGCAATCCAACCTGGAATCATTCTGCCATTGGTATTCCGGGAAGCTCATGGAACTACATCGACCGCATGCGCGGTGCGTTTGGAATGCTCTATGCGACGCGTTTGCAAGAGATCAGAGACGGGCTGAGCCACGGCCAGCGCATATCAAAGGTAGTGGCCTGTTAGAGTCTTCGGTTGTCAATTATGCGCGCCGTGCGCGCAATACGTAGCCGAGTCGCTCCGCGACTCGGATTGAATCGGCGTCGCGGAGCGACGCCGCTACGTTGCGGCCGAAGGCCGCGTTAGGACTTGGGCGAGGAAGTCGTTGTTCCAGCCGGCGATTTGCATTTTGCCTCGGAGGCTTTCGTTAAGCGGATGATGTTTGAGTCGGGTGATCGCGAAGCGTCGTAGCCAGCTCAGGTTGTTGGCCAGGGTGCGTTCT
>CAYSHJ010000728.1:0-3453 GCA_964430385.1 uncultured Planctomycetaceae bacterium | reverse complement strand
CAGCCGACCGATCACCGCGCCGATTTGTACGCGCTCGGCGTCATCCTTTATGAATGCTGCACGGACCAGCCTCCGTTTGACGGCTCATCGGCCGAAGTGCTCGCGCAGCATATCCACGGTCGGCCAGAGTCGCCGAGCGCGCTCAAGCCGCAACCGTCAGAGCCATTGGAAAAGCTGATCCTCAAACTCTTGGCGAAACGACCGGTCGAGCGTCCAAGATCCACGGAATCCGTGCGCACGCTGCTGGATCGTGTTCTGGAAGAACTGTGGCCGGATCTCGACGAAGTGAGTTTAGCTCGCACCATCGGCGAAAAATGTGCAATGACTCCTGCCGTGATCGCTCAGTGCGACAACGCCGCGTGCAAGACGCCACGCCCCGGCAGCGGCTCAGGCAATGTGGCAGCAATTCCGTCACTCGCAAGCCCAGTCGCAAAGCGGGCGAGTTCCGGCAACCACGCCGCAGTGAAGCTGACAAACGCAAATGCCGAAGCTCGTCCTACTGCTGTTGCTGCGGCTGCGATTGCTACCGCGACAGGAACGGCTCCGAAGAAACCAATGGCTTCCCGCTCGGCGGCGCAGACCGCAAAGCGACCACAACCAGCGAAGTACCCAACCAACCAAGCCACACGCGAACTGGAGCAACTCGACACCGACGCCCGCGCCGAGTTGTCCGAAACGGAAGCTTACGTCCCTGCGATCCGCCGACGATCCAAACCCAAGCGTGTCTCGTCCAAATGGCTGACTCCCACTCTGATGTTGCGAACGGCCTGGCGTTCGGTCGCGTTGGTCATCCTGTGGAGCGTCGCCGGTCAACTCGGTGGATTGATCGAGTGGATCAAGAAATCCCTCGAAAGTGAGCAGCGTCCAACCGCTGTTCAAGCCCCAGTCGCTGCCGCTCCGCACGCTGCCGCTCCGCACGCTGCCGCTCCGCATGCTGCCCCGCAAGAGCCCCTCAAGCCGGCTGACGGGCCGTCCTTCGTCTCGATTCAAACCAAGGTCAAGGATGCCCGCCTGCTGATCGACGGGGATCTGCAAGGCGTGACGCCGCTCGAAAAGCCGTTGGAGCTGAAGCCGGGAGAGCATTGCATGGAGCTCGTGTTCGGAATCTCGAAGCTGGACGAAACAATTCAATTGACGGCCGGACAGACTTGCTCCTGGCCAACGAAGGATTTTTCAGAAGGCCAAATCACTGAAACCTGTAAGCGATCAGTCTGCCTGCTGCGGACTCCCGACGGACATGGATCAGGCTTCTTGGTTCAAGACCAGCAGACGATCGTCACCGCCGCACATGTGATCGACGACGTCCGCTCGCTCGACGACCTGGAGTTCATCTTCAGTCCGTCCGCCGACAAGACCTATCCCAGCGAAGATGAGTTGAAGTTGCATGGTGCCCAGCTCATTCATTTCGACCGCACGGTGGATGTTGCCATCTTGCGATTGAAGGATGCCGTGCCCGAAAGCCGCCAGCCGTTGCTGCTCTGCGAAGGAAAAGCGGAACTGCAAATACGAGTCATCGCGGTCGGCAATCCAGGCTATGGCAAAGGCCGTTACCTGCCGTTGGACACCACCAGCGGCGTGGTCACTAACAACAACCCGTTAATGACGGACAGCAACATCAAGGGTGGCTACAGCGGTGGCCCGGTCTTCAACGCTCAGACCGGCGAAGTCGTGGGCATCACTTCTGCCAAACTCGTCTGAAACGGCATTGCTCGCGGCGACACGTTCATTCGGTCGTACCTCTCGCCCGTGTTCCTGGTCCGCAAGGCGCTGAAAGACTGGAATGCTCTGAATCCTGACGAGCAGACCGCTCGCGCCGAAAAAGTGCAGCTTGCCTGGACGCAACAAGTCAGCGACCGCCGAGTGTTCCAAGCTGGAGCCTATTTGGCGATCACCTCGGACCTGTACCACAAAATCGGGACCGCGTCGGCCGACGTGTGGAAAGACGCCTACCGTGTGGGTGGTTTCGAGAGAGCAAACATGGTCAACCAAGCCTTGGACGAACTGCGGCGTAACATCAAGAAGGATTTCAATCCAGAACTCGAAACATTGACCGATCGGTACTTCAAGACAGCGCTGAACGATAAACACATCGACGCCGATATCCGAGCCAAGCTTGAAGAGGCGCACCGAGATTTTCTGCAACTCCAAGCCGATGCCACAGACCTGAAAGGTCAACTCGACGTCCCGGACAAGAACGGCAAACGCCCGAAACGCGAGAAGACGTTCGAGTACCGCGTGGACGCCGCGAAGGAGAACCTCGACAAGATCCTCAGGCCACTATTGAAAGACTTGGCTGAAAAACTGTCCGTGGAGGACTACACGTATTCCAGCCTGTCAACACGATAAATTCAGCAAGCGAATCGACAAAGCCAAGAAAACTGCCGACGGCTTGCTGCGGCTCGTCCATTGAAATTCGGCGTGCGAATGCCTGTACTGGCGTTGTGATCTCACGTCTTCCGACGAGGCGACATGATGTACCAGTTGTTTTGGGTGCTGCTGTGGTTTGCGGTTCCCGCGGCGATTTTGTTCTTGCCGATCGCGACTCTGATGGCGGTGAACAAGCTCCGCCGCGAGCACGAGAAGACGATCGCTCAACTGTCCGCTCAGCTTCGCAGAACTCAGGAGGGGTTCGACAAGCACCGGTATCTGGTCGAGCAAGCACTTGAGCGTTTACCGATGCGATCAACTTCGACGTCCGAGCCGCTCGACCAGACAGAGCCGATCGTTCCGCCAACGCCGATCGAGCCAGTGGTTCGCGAGGTTGAGCCGGAAGAGAAACCGATCGAACCAGTTCTGTCGCCTGCTGAGCCAATCTCTGACTTGGCGAGGATGTTGCAGGCCACAGCCAACGTGCGACAACAGGCGGCCGAACCGAAGCCGCTCGGATTGGAGGGACTTGATGCAGGGTACAAGCCCACGAGGCCGAAGCCGACGACTTTCGCAAAACCGACTCCGCCGCGCGAACCGAGCCACTTTGAAGCGGCGGCCAAAGAAGTGTTGCGAAAGATTTGGAACTGGATCATCGTTGGCGAGGAGCACATCCCCAAGGGCGTGTCGGTCGAGTACGCGATCGCCAGTCAGTGGCTGTTGCGAATCGGGATTCTGCTAGTCGTGGTGGGAATCGGGTTCTTTTTGAAGTACTCGGTCGAAAAAAAATACCTCAACGACTACGCGAAAGTCGGTCTGTCAGTGATCGCCGGATTGGGCATGCTCATCGGCGGCACGCGAATCTTGAGCGGCAACTATCGCGTGATGGGACAAGGTTTGTTGGGAGGCGGCATCGCGACGCTGTACTTCAGCGCGTTCGCGGCCGCCAACCGTTACGAGTTGATCGCCGTCCCTGTGGCATTCGGCCTGATGGTTCTGATCACTGCGCTATCCGGTTGGATTTCGGTGAGGTTCCATTCGGTGCTGACCGCGGTGCTCGGCGTCGTTGGCGGCTACGGCACGCCG
>CAYSHJ010000727.1:0-29603 GCA_964430385.1 uncultured Planctomycetaceae bacterium | reverse complement strand
GTTCGCCAGTGGAATTGGAGTTGCTATCTGGCTCAATGAAGGGACAGGCGAGGACGGCTCGGTTCGATTTTTTCGTTCTGTGACGATCAATCCCCGCCGCTACCTAGATTCGAAGTCAGGCCAATGGAAGGACGCCGCGTCTTACCAGCCCTCTGACTTGCCGGCTTTGCTCTTCTGTCTGGCGAAGGCCCAAGAGTATTGCTACGAGACGCCGGTTCCCGGCCAGGAAGAAGCCGAAGCCACTGGATTAGGAGACGAAACCGGTGGCCGATTCTGACCGCTGGCTCTTCGAGCCGATCCCCAAGCGAATTCGCTTGGGGATCAATTTCGTCGTGAGAGTCCGGCAGGAATGCGAGCGTCTATAACCAGTCAATAAATCTCGATCGTGGCATTGGATCGTCCATCCATGAGGTGTCTGGTTCAGGGAGACGTCTCGCTTCGTCAACGGTCAACCAGCCACGCGGCAACTTGATATCTCGAAGGCCGCCGTTCTTTGTGAGCCAACGAAGGCGCCGCTGCGTCTCACAAGCAGATGCAAGGTCCAAAGTGGCGCGGACGTCTTGCGAGACATAGTCCAGAACTTCCTTCGTTCGCCCGTCCGCCCAAAGTTGCGGGGCCATGTGCGGTTCGACGGCTTGCGATTTGCCTTGCAGACGCATGGCCTTTGCCGCGCGATCCAAGCCAATCAAGAAACCTCGCTCGCAAAAGAAGTGGAACATCATGTCTACATGTCCGCGTGCGAGACGCCTGCATTCATCGGTCATTGCGGATTCTTCGGCCAGAATGTCGAAATCGAAGCCGAGTCCGTTCCATGTCAAAATAGTGAATCCGTCATCGACAAACGCCGAAAGCGCACTCACAAGTTTCGCAGCATCCTCGCGCGTCATTCTGGTGCTGGGCTGCCCGTCGTCGGTCAGACCGTACCAAAGTCGAGGGCCGTCGTCAGTGCTGCAGAATGTCGCGGCACACGCGATGCCCAACGGGCGATGGGCCTTCAGTTCGGACACGACGGCCGGGAGGATCTTGGCCGTCTCGATATCAAACGCGACGTACTTGCGGAGCATCTTGGACCTCAAACTTGGAGACCATGTACGGCGTGCATCCTCCGCTCAATGCTTATCCCGAACAAGTCGGTGGCCGCAGAGGCGGAAGCCGGTTTCGGCGAGACGGGTTTGCCAACCGGCGCGGGTGCCGATGGTGGCGGAGTCGTCCAGCAGGCAGTGTTTCACTTCTTGCTGGGTCAGTTTCGCGAACTTCGTGTGGAGCCGGTGGTCCGGCGCGAGGAAAGATTCTTTGCGGTGCAGGATCGGGGGATTGGTGGATTGGGCGTAGTCGTAGCAATCGACGTTGAGCGTGCGCATCGACAGCTTGATGCAGCGGAACAGTGCGGGGTGCGGGGCGGTGTCGAAGTCGGGATAGATCACGTACGAGAGCTTCCCCGAAAAGCGATGCAGCTTGAGGATATTGGCTTCTTCGATCTCGCCGAGGTACGCGCGGGCGCAGCCTTCATAGACTCGCAGCAGCGGTTCGAGTTCCTCCAGCGCCGAGCGATGGACGTAGAGCGCGTTCGGCAGGAGTTTGCCGATCGGCGAACGCTGGCACGCAGCATCGAGCGCCTCGGCCTGGCCGGCTTGGAAGAGCAGTTCGTCGGCCTGACGGCAGGCTTCGCGGTAGTTTCCGAAGAACGCTCGCAAGTCGCGTTGCAGGTCGAGCGGACACGCCGACAACGGTGGCCGGCGGCGGAATTTTCCCAACGCGAGGGACACGAGCAGGTCTTCGGTGCGGCGTTTCCGAATCTGATCCCATTCGTTTAACCCCAGCCCCATCGGGGCGGGCGCGGTTTGATCGGTGACGTCACTCGCCCTCGGCGCGCACGCCGTTGGCGTTGCGGTTAAACAAGAAGTGACTCGCCGGATCAGAGCGAACGCCCGCTTGAGCGACCCGAACTCCGCGATGACCGGTTCGGCTCCGGCGAACTCGTCCGGTTCGGGGAGCCGCCCTTGTTGTCCGATCCACTCGATGAGCGGTTCGAGGATGTCGCGATGCGTGCCGAAGCGCAGCCCTACAAGCCCGAAGCGCGAGCGAGTGAACGTAGCGGCGTCGAAAGATTCACTCGCTCGCGCTTCGGGCTTGTATGGCCGGCGGTAGCGAGTGGTCAGAAACTGCTGCCGCAGCGTTTCGTCTCGGAAGAGGTAAAACACTCCCGGAGCCGCCGGCAGGGCATCTGCTCCGAGTGTGGTTTCCAGGTACTCCCGCAGTTCGGCCTGGGTGTAGAACTTTTGGAACGTCCCGATCTGCGTGAGGATGCCGTCGCCGTATTCGACCTCGGCCTTCCCCCACCCGCCGACCACGATCCGAGCGGCAACTACCAGAATCTTCTGGCAGAGAGTCCAAGCCTCCCGCAGCGCGGCCGCTCGCTCGGCAACATCTTCGATGACGTTGAGCACATAGCCGAGATTCACAACATCGGCGGTTTGCTTTCGTCCATCGGGCCGCCATGCCGGATCCCAGCCGTCGCATCTCATGCCGAGTGCTCGGAGCCGTGCGATGTCTTCCCCGTGCCCGCAACCGTAATCGAACACGATGCCAGCGGGTGTGAGCAGCCGATCCCGTTGCAGGCACTTAAACGTCAACGACAACTCGCCGCGCCGAATCGCGGCCTTGTGACGCAAGATCGGCGAACTTGGGGTCGGTTTTGTCATTCTGGAAATTGCCGTGCTTCGGTCGTCAAACGTGCTCGCAATTTGCGACCACCTTGTTTGAGGTGCCAAATTGGTACCTCAAAGTTGGCTGGCAAGCTCGACCAACTCGAACGCAAATTCGCCGGACATGACGACACGATCCGGCAACTCGTCGCGGCGATTCGGCAACTCATGGCACCGCCCGACCCGCCCGCAAAGCCGATGGGATTTCATGCGATCCGTGACGCCGCGAAGGAATCCGCGAAACGCTCTCCACCGCCGACAACTTCCAAGTCACGGAGTCGTCGGAATCTCGCTGACGTTTGAGTGACTCGCCATCAGTCAGTGCTTCACGTTGGCAACGTCCCGATCTGCGTGAGGATGCCGTCGCCGTATTCGACCTCGACCTTCCCCCACCCGCCGACCACGATCCGAGCGGCGACCACCAAAATCTTCTGGCAGAGATTCCAAGCCTCCCGCAGCGCGGCCGTTCGCTCGGCAACACCTTCGATGACGTTGAGTACGTAGCCGAAGTTCGAGAGGCCGGCTGACTGCTCCGTCCCAATAGATTGTCTCGCGGGATGGCAACGGTCGCATTGATGCCAATCGTTCCGCGTCGTCTAATGCCTGCCTTATTTCCGCAGGCAGTGTGCATTATTGGCCGGACAAAATTGAGCGTCGATCACGCAACAGACGCGCGCATGGCGGCGACAACACTGCCGTGTAACTGGGAGGGAGATCAGATGTCGTCAGTCGAGCAATGGGTTGATCGCTTCGCAAAGCTCCGCAAGGGCAACAGGTACGGAGTTATCAGACCGCACAAACCTGTTCTCCTTCTGGCAGTAATTGACCTCATTGACGAAGGGACGATCACATCGCCGAGAATCCAACTCACACCTGAATTGGTGGAGGCATTTCGTGACAACTGGTCGGCAGCATTTCCAGACGAGAAACCGGGACTGCCGCAATTACCGTTCTTCCATTTGCGGGGTGACCGGTTTTGGAAGTTAATTGCAGCACCAGGAGAGGAGCGGACTCTGGCAGCCATCGACAGGGCACCTTCGATCCGGCGTTTGCGCGAGATTGTTGTCGGTGCGGAGCTAGATCAAGACCTTTGGGAACTCTTGCAGCAACCAAAGCCTCGATCTGAATTGCGGCGTGCAATCTTTGCGGCGCACTTTGATCCGCGCGAGAGACAGTCGCTGATTGCAAGTGACCTCGAAAGGCGAAAGGTCGCTCAATACCGACAGGCACTCCTCAAACGATCGAGTCAACCTTTCCAGGTCGAAGGCGAAGAACCGCCAGCGTTAAACGAAAAGACTCGAAGTGCGGCGTTCCGCTCCGCAATTCAGCGCCTCTACGATCACACCTGTGCCTTTTGCGGATTCCGAATAATCACGCCCACGGGGGCGACAGCGCTCGAAGCAGCTCACATCGTTCCGTTTTCGATGTCTCGCAACGATGACCCGCGCAACGGTCTTGGACTTTGTGTCTTGCATCACTGGGCCTTCGACGAAGGACTATTGACCTGCCAATTCAAAAACGATCTCACCATCGTCGTTTCGCCTCTTCTCGATTCGCGCCGTCCTACAGAAGACATCCTCTGCAAGCTCGACAAAAGAAAACTCCTGCTTCCTCGCGATCGCAAATTTCATCCTGCCGCGGAAGCGATCGACTGGCACAGGGAGAACCGACTCTTGAAAGACCAGTGATGACGTTCACACGGCATCACGTTTCTACCACTTGATCGTCATGAGATAGCTTGACGCCGAGATGCCGTTTCACCGCGTTGCCCGCTCGCGCGACGGCGGAACTGGATTTTGAAAGACGTCCGCCAATCATTGCTCGGCCTTCCCAAAGTTTGGTGTTGGCGCGAGACCAGTTGAGTGACGAGAGCTTTGCGAGCCGCTTCTTCCAGCCCTTTGGAAACTGCGCGAGTAATGCGCGTCCGGCGCGGGCGATGGCGGTGATGCCGATGGCGTGGCAGTGGACGTAGCCGGCGCGGATGTCGGCGGCCGATGTTTCGCCTTGGACGATTTCGGTCCAGTCGGGGATTCGGGCGGCGACCTCGGTCCAAAACTCGATCGCGAGTTTCAAGCGAGCTTCGTAGGGCGTGTCCTTGCGGTCGGCTAACAAGACCTTGTTGGCTTGATAGAGCGCGCTGAGCGTGAACAGCTTTCGCGAACGGTTGGAGATGGCGGTCTTTTCCATTTCGATGGCATCAACGAAGACCGGCACGGCGGCGATGAGTTCGCGCGTGAGTCGAGCGGTCTCGTCTCGGTCGTCGAGTCCGATACGGAGCGACTGCGCCGACGATCGCTCGTGGCGTTTCACGTCGCTGTAGATTTGGCCGCGCCGTGTTCCGTCAGGATCGACGTGGATCAGTATGGCGATGCACTCGTCGGCGAGCGACGGGCATTCCTTCAACGCTCGTTGGAGTCCGTAGATTCGGTGGATGCCGTCAACAATCGTCAGCCGGGCTTCGAGTGGGATGATCAAGTCGCCGACGGCGACTTGTTTCGGCCGCGCGGTCCCGGCAGCCACGAAGCGGACTTGTTGTTCGACCGAGATGGTGACGGCCGCCAAATGAAAGTCGTCGTGATGGGCGACGATATTCTTGGCAATCTCGCGGACTCGTGCGCGGTTCACTTTGCGAAATGATTGCTGAGCGTCGCTGGTTGTCTGATCGACTCCGACGGGAAACAGTCTCGGCAACAGTCGGATCGGGCACATTGCCGTGTAAAAGGCGTGACCGGCTTGAGTGCCTCGGACGGCAGGGATGCTGAATTCGGGGCGAGTCATTTGATTCGATTGGGCGACAAGGATTTTGTTGATGGACTTCAACACGGATGCACGAGAATTGCAAACGGCTTGTCGTGCGGCTTGAGCCAGAGCCATGTCTGAAGACGTTTCAAGCCGGCTGAAGCCGGCTCAAATCTGGTTGGCGATCTCTGCCCACCAACTCAAGTTGGTGGCCAATGGGGAGTCGGCTGAAGCCGACTGATCGAAGCGGCCGACGGGAGCGTGTCCTCTTCGAGCACCGCGATACCGCACGCGGAGGACATCGACACAAACCCCACCGAGCTTGTCTCGGTGGTTTTTGGGCTTTTGCACTACGCGGAACTCGTAGTGCAAAGGCCTGTTTCCACCGAGACAAGCTCGGTGGGGTTTGTGATCCGCGTCGCAGAAATTAGCCGCGCGGCGCTAGCCCCGGTTACGCGGGTTGAACCGGGGCTAGCGCCGCACGGCTAATTTTCGGAATGCGGATGACATCGTCTCCCGTGCGCGGTCGATCAATTCATGACAATCTTTTTTCTCAATCCCGATTTGACGCGCCGACGTTTGCCGGGGATGGCGTGATTCCGTGCGTCGCTGGGCGTCTTGCTTCCTGAAGATCGCTTTCGGTGAACAGCGGATACGATCACCACCTTGCGTTGTCCGCTGGCCGTCTGCTTCGTCTGGACTCCCCTGAGGCTGATTTCCGGCAAGCCGACAATCCGGCAGAGCATCTCTGGCTCCTCGCTGAAAACCTGAAGCAAACGTCGCGAGGCTTCGGAGGGTTGTCTCACCCCTTGTTCCCAGCTTTGCAGAGTTTTCGTGGACACGTTGAGCAGCTTGGCAAACACCGCCTGCGACATGGCCGCTTGTGTGCGTAAGGCGGCCAACGTTTCGCCGTCGATTTCCGGCGGCTCTTCGGGAACCTCGACCGTCCGCAGCGTGAGTCCTCCTTGGACGTGGGCAATCCCTTCTTTCAAGCCTTGCTGCAAGCGTTCAAACAGTGGTTTGCGACGTTTCGTGGTGATGGTTTTCTCCTTCGCGTCCTTTGCGACCTTCTGTACCAAACAGAACTGTTTTTGAACAGAAGATCGCAAAGGACGCGAAGTCATCCGGCAAGCCCTGCGGAACGATCCGCCAATAATCCGTTGAAAATGAGTCCAACCCAATTGTGCAATCAGCGATTGCAGAATCTTGGAAGGGCATCGACCATCCGCAGGAACCGTGATAAATTTTTGCCATGAGCACCAAAGCCACACCTAGGCAATCGAACTGAGTCACGAATGAGCGATGCCCACCCAATGCGAGTCGTTATCGACACGAGTGATTTCCTGCACTTGATACGGCCAAAACCATGAGCACTCTGACCGTCGAACTTCCAGACTCGCTGAAAAAGAGCATCGAAACTCTCGCTGCCGCCGAGGGCTATTCGGTCAGCCAATTCCTGGCGAGCGCCGCCGGAGAAAAACTGGCGGTCGTGATGACGGCGGACTATCTGCGCCGCGAGGCCAGCGCCGGTCGCCGCGAAGATTTCGAGAAGTATCTTGCAGCAGTGCCCGACGTCCCCCCTGACGAAAACGATCGTCT
The DNA here is from genome assembly GCA_964430385.1 of uncultured Planctomycetaceae bacterium. Lineage (GTDB taxonomy): Bacteria > Planctomycetota > Planctomycetia > Planctomycetales > Planctomycetaceae > CAYSHJ01. Next base: position 22,560 of record CAYSHJ010000727.1, on the reverse strand, counting down.
TGAATAGGCGGCGACAACAGGCGGGGCTTGTCAAGAAAATGCTGCGCAACCGCCGACACTCGAAACGCTGTGAGGCGTTCGGCTCGTCACGCGGAGCGATGACGGCTACGGAAAAGCGGATCAGCCACCGAGGGACTTCACTGCGGCCACGATCGCATCGCCGGGAATCTCGGTCGTCTGACGGCCCCAGGAAATGCGGATCGCGGATTCGATCGCCACTTCGCTCAGGCCCATCGCTTGCAGGACGTGGCTTGGTTTGTAGCTGGCGGACGTGCAGGCCGAGCCGTTGGAGACGGCGGCGATGTGACGGAGTGCCATCATCAGAGCCTCGCTGTCCAAGCCGGGGAAACTGACGTTCAAGACGTGCGGCAGGCAGCGGGTCGAGTCGCCGTTGATGTGATGCTCGACGGCTTGCAGGTCGCGCAGCAATTGCTCGCGAATGCGGGACGCGGCGGCGCGACGAGCTTCCCATTCCAAGCCGGCCAGTCGCGCAGCCTCGCCCAAGCCGACGGCCAGCGCGACGGGGACCGTGCCAGGACGCAGGCCATGTTCTTGTCCGCCGCCGAACAACAACGGTTGCGCGGGTCGCTTCTGCATTCCACGACGTCGCACCAATAGCGCGCCAATACCTTGCGGAGCGTGAATCTTGTGGCCGCTGATTGAGACCATGTCGGCTTTCAATGCACGCAGCGCCGGAACTTCCTTGCCGAAGGTTTGAGCGGCATCCGTGTGGAACAATGTTTCCGTGCCGCGCAGCAGTTCGGCAATCTCGTGGACCGGTTGCAGGATGCCGGACTCGTTGTTGGCATGCATGACGCTGACCAGCAGCGTGTCGGGACGCAGGCGGCGCTGAATGGTTTCCGGTTCGACGTAGCCGCCGGGCGTGACCGGACAGAGTTCAACCTCAAAACCAAGTTGCTTCATCCGGTCGAGCGGTTCGAGGACTGCTTTGTGCTCAATGGCGGTCGAAAGGATGTGCCGCCGTCCGGTCCGCTCGCCATGTTCGGCCAAGCCGAGAATCGCGAGGTTGTTGCTCTCGGTCGCGCCGCTCGTGAAGAAGACCTCTTCGGGGGGAGCGTTGAATAGCTCGGCGATCTGCCGCCGAGCGTTCTCGACGGCGTCTTTCGCCTTCTGCCCATAGCTGTGCGTGCGGCTGCCGGAATTTGATGGGACCAGAAACCACGGCGTCATGGCCTCCAACACTCGTGAGTCCAGCGGCGTCGTGGCGTTGTAATCGAGATAGATCGGATCGGCCTGTGATTGTTTCCAGTCGCGACATTCCTCCAGCGATCCATTGAATTGCCCCGGCGGGCCGACACGAATTTTGCTGACTTTCGGGAACGGCCCCGGCGGCCGTTCTTTCAAGGTCAGGCAGAACGAAGCGACCGAGCGTCCCTCGGCATCCTCGACCAACCCCGATTCCGCACCGGTGACGCCGTCGTAAACGGTGACGGTGTGCTCGGGGAAGATGCGTTGCAGCTTGGCGAGAGCGTCGTCGTAGGTCATGAGCTTGGGCATGGTGGGCCGTCGCAGTTTACGTAGCCATCATCGCTCCGCGTGATGAGCCGGACGTTCCTCACGCTTTGAATCGCCTCTGACTTCCGACGGTTGTGAAGCGCTCGGCTCGTCACGCGGAGCGATGACGGCTACGTTCACGGCGGCAGGCTACCCGCTCGGTTGACTTGCTGGAAGTCAAACGACATCGTGTGGAAGTCAAATACTTAACTTCCACATCACGAGGTCAGCCGTGGCGGGATTTGAATACGTCTTTCCGTCCATTCGCGGCGTGCAGGCCGGGCGCGAGTATTACATCTCAATGTGCCCCATGCGGCTGATCCCGCGGATCTTTCTGTTTGATGAAGAAGAACTCAAACCGGAATTGCGCGCTCAGCGGTCTTTGAACAAAAGCAACGCATTCCAGAGATGTCCCGATACCTGCTCAACAATCCCAAGGGCTACACGTTCTCGGCCCTGACGGCTTCCGTGGATGGGAAGGTGAAGTTTGAATCGCTCGGACAGGCGGACGATGATCGCAACGTCGGGCACTTGCACATCCCGATGACGGCTCGCTTCGTGATCAACGACGGGCAGCATCGGCGAGCGGCAATCGAGGCGGCGTTACTGGAGAATCCCGATCTGGGGGACGAGACGATTTCGGTGGTCTTCTTCTTGGATGTTGGGCTGAAACGCTGCCAGCAAATGTTTGCGGACCTGAACCGCTTCGCCGTGCGTCCGACGACATCGCTGGGTTTGCTGTACGACCATCGCGATCAGGATGCGCAAATCGCCAAGAGCGTGGTGGAGCAAGTGCCGGTGTTCAATGGGCTGACGGAAACCGAACGCAGCACGATTTCCAATCGCTCGATCAAGCTCTTCACTCTGAGCGGCATTTGTAATGCCACGCATGCTCTGCTTCAGGATGTTGGCTGTGAGACTTCGGAAGCCAAGATTGCATTGGCCGTTGAGTTCTGGATGGAAGTTGCGAAGCACATCGCCGATTGGGGTTTGGCTCGCGAGCGGAAGGTGACTGCGGCTGACTTGCGGCAAGACTACATCCACTCACACACGTTGGCGTTGGCAGGGTTGGCGCGAGCGGGCAACACGTTGCTCACGCAACATGCCAAAGATTGGAAGTCGCGGCTGAAGAAGCTCGGGACGCTCGACTGGTCGCGAAGTAATACGCAGCAATGGGAAGGCCGGGCGATGAATGCTGGCCGGCTCTCGAAACGGAACGTCAACGTGACGTTGACCGGCAACTTCATCAAAGAGCATCTGGGGCTGATACTGACAGCCGACGAACAGCAATTGGAAACTCAGTTCAGGAGGACTCGGCATGGCCGCTCAAAAAACCGCTGAGAATGCGAATTCCGCCTTCGCCGAATTCGGCATGGCCGCAACCGTGAAGGCGATTTGCGAAGAGATTCGCGAGCTGTATCTGTGGGACGAAATCCCGTGGGTCGTCGGGTACAGCGGCGGCAAAGATTCGAGCGCCGTGCTGCAACTTGTCTGGCTGGCTGTGCGCGAACTTCCGGCCGAGAAGCGGCGGAAGCCGATCCATGTGATCTCAACCGATACGCTGGTGGAACAGCCGGTCGTCGCCGCGTGGGTGGATGCGTCGCACATCAAGATGCGGAAAGCGGCCGAAGAAGAGGGCATGCCGGTCACTCCGCACAAGCTGATGCCCGATGTCAAAGACACGTTTTGGGTGAACTTGATCGGCAAGGGCTATCCGGCTCCGCGAAAGTTGTTTCGCTGGTGTACCAGTCGGATGAAGATCAATCCTTCGAACAGCTTCATCCGCAACGTGGTCCGCGAAAGTGGCGAGGCGATTCTCGTGCTGGGGACTCGCAAGGCGGAGAGTCAGCGTCGCGCGAGCAACATGCTCAAGCATGAAGCCAAGAAGGTGCGCGATCGCCTGACGCCGAACTCCAGTCTGCCGAACTCGCTCGTGTACACGCCCGTTGAAGATTGGACCAACGACGACGTGTGGCTGTTTTTGATGCAGGTCAAGAACCCGTGGGGGCACACCAACAAGTCGTTGCTGGGGATGTATCAGGGAGCGTCGGCGGATGAGCGGAAAGGTTGATCTCTTTCACGACGGACTGATTCGCGGGCCGTACACCAAGGCCGCTCGCGAATCTTGGCTGCGGCGTGTGCTGGAGGCTCAGTGCCAGGCGCGTCGGCTGGGACCGCCGGAATTCGCGGGGTTGGAGCTGATCTCGATGCCAGAGCTTCAGGAAATCCGCCGCATCTGGCTGTATGAGAAGCACGAGTTCGACGATCGGCTCCCGGAGATTTATCGCGAGGTCACTGGCGAAGAACTCGCATCGTTTGCCTCGGACGACAAGCTGCTGCGGGCCGAGGACTGGCAGATTCTTCGCGACGTTTGCGGCGACGACGAGGCATTCTTCGAATTGCAAACTGGACTGCTCGACATCGAGCGGGACTATCGAGGCATGTCGCGCCGGGCTGGCATCTACGAGGCGCTCGAAGATCGCTTGCGGACCGGACAGTTTGCGAATGAGGTAGAGGCGCTGGCCATCCGCCAGGCCGAAGAGGCTCGCCGTGACGAAGCGGACGTTATCGAGACGACGTCCAGCTTAGTTCAGATTTCATTCGGTGTGTGACACGGAAGTGGAGTGACCTTGCGCCATGATTCTCAATCAACTCACGCTGCGAAACTTCTGCCTCTATCGCGGCGAGAATGTTCTTGACCTTTCGCCCGGCCGGCGACGTGGCGCGGTGGCTCCCATTGTGTTATTCGGCGGGATGAACGGCGGCGGCAAAACGACGCTGCTGGATGCCGTGCAGCTTGTGCTGTATGGGAAACGTGCTCGATGCTCAAAACGTGGCGACAAGCCTTACGAGCAGTTTCTCCGAGAGTCGATCAACCACGCCGTTGACCCCTCGGAAGGCGCGGCCATCCAACTTTCATTCCGGTACGCCTCGGACGGGAAAGAGCACGTCTATGAAGTCACTCGCTCGTGGTCGGGACGTGAGACGGTTCGTGAGCGGGTGCAAGTCTTGCGTGACGGCGAAGTCGATGGCTGGCTCTCTGAAAACTGGAATCAAATCGTTGAAGAGTTGATCCCCTTCGGAATCGCACAACTTTGCTTCTTTGATGCCGAGAAGATTCGCTTTCTGGCCGAGGATGAGACGACAACTCAGGCGCTTGGCGAGGCGATCAAATCGCTGCTCGGTCTTGATCTTCCTGAGCGGCTCGTCGCTGATTCATTGGCGCTTGAGGGCCGGCTCGTGAAGCGGGCCAAGAAAACGCCAGAGCTACAAGAACTTGAACGCCTGGAGAGCGAATTTGCGGGAAAGCAGTCGGAAGTTGAGAAGCATGTGCAGGAACTCGGTGCGCTGGAAAACCCGCGCGAAGCCGCCCGAAATCGGGTTCAGGAGGCGGAGGACCAATTCGCAAAAGTCGGAGGCAAGCATTGGGAACGACGCGAAGAGCGGCAACGGCAACGCGGCGAACTCGAACACACGGCCCGCGACGCCGAGGAACGAATGATCGCATTGGCCGCCACGGAATTGCCGCTGGCATTGGTGAGCGACTTGCTTCACGACATTTCACAGCAGGCGGACAAGGAACGGCTGACGGCGGACTCTGAGGTCATTGTGCGGTTGTTGTCCGAGCGAGATGCCGGACTTCTCGACTTGTTGAAGCGCCGCAAAGCCGCGGCAGCAACAGTTGACGCCCGGAGGAAGAGGCTCGTGTCACTGGGCTATTGATCCGCACTCAGGAGACGATGAAGGAATTCCTACGTCGGGCCACGGCCAGCAAGATTGACCGTCTGTCGCAAAAAGTCACGGAAGCCTTCCGCTTCCTTCTGAGCAAGAAGACGCTGGTTCAACGAGTGCTGATCGATCCGGACACGTTCGCGATCACGCTGCTCGGCGAGTCGGGAAACTGCGTCCCGAAGGAAAGGCTGTCCGAGGGTGAGAAACAAATCTTCGCGATCTCCGTGCTGTGGGGACTCTCGCAGTCGTCGGCTCGTCCGTTGCCGGCGATCATCGACACGCCGATGGCACGTCTCGATTCAGAACACCGGAACCAACTCGTCGAACGCTATTTCCCACACGCGAGCCATCAAGTCATCGTGCTCTCGACGGACACCGAAATCGAGCGACGGTACTTCCACAATCTGCAACCGCACATCGCCCGCGCGTATCATCTAACTTACGACGAACAGTCTCGCGTGACTCGGCCCGAAGAAGGCTATTTTTGGGAAGCCGATCCGGCCGCGGAGGTATCAGCATGAGCATCAAACAAATCCGTCTTTCCAACCAAGCCAAAGACCAACTCATCCGGCTGAAGACCAAGACCGGCATTCAGCAGTGGAACATTCTCTGCCGCTGGGCGCTTTGTCTTTCGCTCAAGGAGCCGACTCCGCCCACGCCGATCGACATTCCGACCGACAGCAACGTGGAAATGACCTGGCACGTCTTCGGGGGCGAACAGCACGAACTCTACCTCGCGTTGATCAAACAACGCTGTGTCCGTGATCGTCTCGACACATTGCCGGAGACGCTGAACCGCCAGTTCCGCCTCCACCTGCACCGCGGCATCGGTTACCTCGCCACGCCGAACCGAATTAAGTCGATCTCAGACCTGGTCGTGCTGGGAAAGTCTTCAACGTGATCGTTCGGCTCTGACTTGCTTGCAACTGTCGACGCTCGCGTCTCTGATGTTCGAGCAAACTCGCCAGACGTGGCACGACGTCCGCGTGGATCAGCAAGTGTTCCATTCCAGAAAGCGCAACGTGCTGGCGAATGTCGCTGCCACAGAATGGACCGCCAATGGCGATTGGTTGACTCGTTCATCTAACAGGACATGGACCATGCCGGAGTCGCATCAAACCGTTCATGATTTGCGCCACCAATGGAAACCGCACAAAGAGCGGCTGATCGCCGTTCGACAAGATCATCCGACAACGATTCGTTTTCATCGAGCGTGCAGTTGGATGAGCGAAATTGAGCAGCTTGATCCGGTTCGCCACGCCGATCAAATCCTTCTCCACCAGTGGATCGCCTTCAATGCGCTCTACGGCCAGTGGGATCAAACCGCACTTGAACCCGCTGCCGACCGCCGAAGTTGGCAAGCGTTCCTTGGACGAGTCCATGCGCTGGATCACTTAAGCCATCTTGTTTCCGTTCTTCAAGCTCACAAACCGCTCGTTCTTTGCATCTTGGAAGACGAGTACCTCAACCAATACTTCTGGCAAGACCCGTCTCCAAGATCTGCCGGCAAAGCCCGCACCGGCCGGCACAAGGCACAGAGTTGGTACGTCGAAGGGCGCTGGCTGAACATCTTGGAGCAACTCGTCACCAGAATCTATTTGCTCCGCTGCCAACTCACCCACGGTGCCGCCACCTGCGGCAGCCGCCTGAACCGCACCACTTTGAAACACTGCCTCACCATGATGGGCTGGTTGCTGCCCGCCATCCTTCAAGTGTGGATCGACCACGGTGCCGACGAAGACTGGGGACCAATGTGCTATCCGCCAGTGACGCTGAGTTCACAAAAACTGCCGATTCCCAAATAGCACCATTCCGGTTGGTCGGAGATTCCTTGGGAAAGGTGGCCGAAATCAAGCGGCCACGATTGCAGTGACTGTTGCGCCGCCGGTAGTTTGACCGCGGAGCAAAACGGACTGGGGATTTTCATGCCGCTGCCCATTAACATCAACGATCTTCTGCATGGCAAGGCCGTGGAGTGGGAGCGTCTCGAATTCAAGCAAGGCTGGAATCCGCTCGACACGCTTCACACCCTCTGCGCTTTCGCGAACGACTTCCACAATCTTGGCGGCGGCTACGTCGTCGTGGGAGTCGCCGAGAAACATGGTCAGCCCGTGCTGCCACCGGTCGGATTGCAGCCGAGTCAATTGGAGGCGATTCAAAAGGAGATCCTCAATTTCGGACACAGCGCGATCCAACCTTCTTATCACCCGATCGCCGTCCCCTACGAAGTCGATGGCAAAACCGTTCTCGTGATTTCGGCTCCCGGCGGTCAGACCCGGCCGTACAAGGCCAAGCTCGGCTTGGGCAAAGATCAAAAAGAATTCGGCTACTTCATACGCAAGGGGTCGAGCACTGTCCGAGCCAAGGGGCCGGATGAAACGGAATTGCTTTCGCTGGCCGCCACCGTGCCGTTCGACGATCGGTTGAATCAGCAAGCGCGAGTCGATGACCTCTCGCGCGAATTGATGCGAGAATTCTTGAAGGATGTGGGCAGCGACCTTGCCGCGAAGGCCCGCAGGATGCCGCTGGTCGAACTCGGCCGGCAGATGAATGTTGTCGGCGGATCGAAAGAAGCTCCGTTCCCGCTCAACGTCGGGCTGTTTTTCTTCAATACGGAGCCACACAAATTTTTCCCCGCCACGCAGATTGATGTCGTCTGGTTCCCCGATGGTGCGGGGGGCGACAAGTTCACCGAGAAAGAATTTCGCGGCCCGTTGCCGAGGATGCTGCGCGAGTCGCTCGATTACATCCGACGTAATTACATCAGTGAGACCGTCATCAAGCATCACGACCGGGCCGAAGCCACGCGGGTCGAGAACTTTCCGTTTCCGGCGATCGAGGAAGCGGTCGTCAACGCGGTCTATCATCGCGGCTACGACGTGCGTGAGCCGGTCGAAGTACGCATCTATCGGGACGAGTTGATCATTCTCAGCTATCCCGGCCCCGATCGCTCGGTCCGTCTGAAACAACTTCGTGCCGGTAAAGCGAATCCGCGGCGGTATCGCAACCGTCGTATCGGCGAGTTTCTGAAGGAGTTGGAATTCACAGAGGGCCGCTCGACCGGTATCCCGAAAATCATGCGTGCCATGCGCGATAACGGTTCGCCGCCCGCTGAATTTGACTTTGACGAAGACCACAGTTACTTCATGGTTCGTCTGCCCGTTCAGCCCGATGCTCCGCAAGTCGCCCATCCAGTCGATTCGTCGAGGCCAGAGTCGAGGCCAGAGTCGAGGCCAGAGTCAGAATCCGAATGGCGATCCCGGCCGGGATGGAAGCCGGAATGGGACAGCAAGTCCATTCAATTTCGAATCATGGCGGCAATTCGCCAGTCTCCTTTGGGCCGGACTGAGATTTCCAATGCTCTCGGACACAAGACAATTTCGGGCGCTGCCAAGCAAGCGCTCGCCGAACTTCTCGCCGCCGGTCTGATCGAACAAACCATCCCCGAAAAGCCCAACAGCCGACTTCAAAAATACCGCTTGGCCCAGAAGAAACGCAGCTCGTGAATAATCCCAGCATCCGGTGAAGAAGTCAGCTTCTGGCTGGGCAAGATGGCTGAAATCACGGGACAGTGGTTGCAGTCAGTGTCGCGCCGTCAGCCACTACTTTTGCTGCTTGCTCGAATGCCGTCTCATCAGGCACGCTCGGCCTGATGGAAGAGGCATCTCACTCCAGTGAGCCAAAGTCGAAGCCTTCGCGGACACCGAAAGCCAGTCTCGATTTGCTCCACCGCATCTACAACCGGCCGGAGTACACGGCGGTCGTTCGAGCCATCGGCACTGAAGCGTGGGAGATCGAAGACGGTCGTGACTTGGTCGTTCCGCTGATGAAGCGGTTTGGTGAGCAGATTGACTTGACGAGCAAGAGCGATTGTTAGCTCGTCATCAGCAACGCATTGCGCGTGGTCATTCACGACTTGCCGACCGGTCGAATGTTCGAGCCGCGAAGGGTATAAACGCGAGCAGTTGAATTCAGGTGAAAGTATTGAGGCACCGTGATGACGGCGATGTTGCAGATGCTTGAGGAATGGCTGGTCGCCAAAGAAGATGAACACTTGGAATTCAAGGAGGCCAAGCAGAACTTCCATTTCGAGACGCTGGTGAAATACTGCGTCGCGCTCGCCAACGAAAGGGGTGGGCGAATCATTTTGGGGATCACGGACAAGTCGCCGCGCCGAATCGTCGGCAGCCAAGCGTTTCTCGACTTGGAACGGACCAAGGCGGGACTGATCGAACGGTTGCGACTGCGAATCGACGCGGAAGTACTCGCACCACCCGAAGGGCGAGTCGTCGTCTTCACGATCCCATCGCGTCCGATTGGAATGCCGATCAGCTATGACGGTGGCTATTGGATGCGAGCGGGCGAAGACTTGGTCCCCATGACGGCGGACTTGCTGAAACGCATCTTCGATGAAGCCGCGCCAGATTTCTCCGCCGAGATTTGTCCGAAGGCGACAATCGCTGATCTCGACCCCGCGGCGATCGAATCGTTCCGGCGTCGCTGGCTGGACAACTCCAAGAACACGGCTCTGAAGAAACGATCCGCCGAGAAGCTGCTGAGAGACGCGGAACTGGTTTTGCCTCAAGGCATCACCTATGCGGCTCTAATTCTATTGGGATCACATGCGGCACTCGGTCGCTTTCTTGGTCAGGCCGAAGTGATTTTTGAGTACCGCTCGACTCCCCGCCCCGGCCCTGCCAATCAGCGTGAAGAGTTTCGGCAGGGCTTTCTGTCGTTCTATGACCGGATTTGGGAACTGGTGAACTTGAGGAATGACAAACAGCATTTCCAGGAACGCATGGTGATGCACTCGGTGCCGACCTTCAGCGAAATCGCCGTTCGCGAGGGGCTCCTGAATGCCGTCAGCCATCGAGACTATCGTCACCCCGGCTCAGTCTTTGTTCGGCAGTTCCCACGACGAATCGAAATCATCAGCCCCGGCGGTTTTCCGCCCGGCATTACGCCCGACAACATCCTTGACCAGCAGCTCCCCCGCAACCGCCGCATTGCCGAGACCTTTGCCCGTTGCGGCTTGATTGAGCGTTCGGGCCAGGGCGCGGACAGAATCGTCGAGGAATGCGTGCGGCATGGCAAACCATTGCCGGACTACTCGCAATCGGACGCTCACCAAGTCTGGCTGACGCTCCACGGCGAGATTCAGGACGAGAGTTTTCTGAAGTTCCTTGAACGGGTCGGCCAAGAGCAACTCGACACACTGGACCCGCATGACTTTCTGATCTTGGGTTTGGTTGCGTCGGGCAAGAAACTCCCCGCCGAATTGCGTCCGCGCCTGCCACGTCTGCTTGAGCTTGGTCTTTTGAATCGGACAGGACGGGGGAAGGTCATCCTGTCCAAGCGGCTATATCCGTCAACGGCGGGAGTGCCAGCGAAGACAGCCGAACGCAATGCGATCCGAGCACAGAAAATGGCGGCTTTACGGGAGCACGTCACGAAGAATCGGCGCACCGGATGCTCGCTCCAGGACATCATGCTCGCGTTCCCCGATTTCACCCGGAATCAGATTCAGTTCTTGCTGAAGCAGCTTCAAGCTGACGGAGTTGTTCATCGAATCGGAACGACTAAGTCCGTTCGCTGGTATCCGGGGCGGCTGCCAGGAACGACTGCCGGGAATTCCTGATGCCTGCACGATCACGATTCGAGGAGCGAATTGCGGAAAAGAATTCGGGCAAGAGCCAGAATCTCCGCAATTCCAAGTCAGCATGAAATCCACAACCTCCCATTTTACAGGCAGTTACGAATTACCGAATTGCGGCTGAGAATCGACACGATTCAATTGGCTGACCGAATCGAAAAAGTCCGACGCCGAGCGGCAGGTTGGAGAACTGATTGACGGCTCAGTCAATTCATGGAACGCTATCGTCGTGATTCCGTTGCCCAATCTTCAGCAGCAGGAAATTCCGCTCGACGATCCGCAGTCGTGCCAGATGTTCGCCCCCAGCGCGGCCAAGCCCTTCGTGGCGACGCCGGCCGCGATCGAGCTGTACGGACAGCAGACGATTCTCGCCTGTCTCGCCGTGTTGCAAGAAGCGGCCGCGCAAAATGCCGGGATTGACTACTTGCAAGTTTTCGAATCGGCGGACAAATCAGAGAAACTCTGGTTCATCGAAGACGGTCCGGGCGGCGCAATTACCGCTCTTCTTCCGACGGACTATTGAACCGCGATGGAACTCTGCCACGAGCCTTTTAACGGCTGCACGAACTATGAAACTTGGTGCGTGATTTGGTGGCTGACGAATGACGAAGGGATTTCGTGTCGATGCAGGCGACTTGCCGCTGAAGCCTTGGACGTTGTCGTGGATGCGTCACGTCGCCTTGATGGCAACGAGACGACCGCGGAGGCGACTCGAAATCTACTTGCCGATGTGTTGCGAGAACTTGTTGACGATTTCAACCCGGTTGCAAACCAAACGGCTCTTTTCACCGACCTGATGGAATCGGCCTTGAATGAAGTGAATTGGCACGAGATCGCAGATGAGTTCCTGAAGGAATAGTGGTATATTTCCCGCATGGCCATCCACGTTTCCGAGCGTCAGCTTGATCAAATTGAACACGGTCAACAACCGGCGGTCATCGTCCGCAGCGAGCGGACGAAGAAGGGGTACGCCGTTATTCGACAGAAGGTCTACGAACAATTTCGGCCGCTGCTTCAGTGCGTGGCCATGCAGGTCGAAGTTCCGCAACCGGGTAATGGCCACACGATCGAATGGACGGAGCAGAAGAACGCTCGGCGGGTCGCTTTGGTCAACAAAAAGTATGACCAGGCACTGACGAACGCCGAAAAACGGGAACTTGCCGTGCTCGCCGCCGAAGCAGATCGCTACCGAGATCGCACGGCTCACGTTCAAACGGAAATCCTTGAACTGATTCTCGCCGGCCTGAAGCAGCAGGCTGCGAAGAAGGCGAAGCGGTGACGGTATGCCAGCGTACCGTTACCCGGATCGCTGGAGTCAAACAGAGTTACTACGCGCTGTGTCAGTCACGGAAGTTGCCCGACACCTATTGACGAGCCATGCGTGTTGCCGACTGCCCAGGCTTGCACCGGAAACAAAGCGAGCCTGGCCAAGACACATCCTGTGTCCCGGTCAGGCCCGGCGTCGAGCAAGAGTTGACGCCGGCTACTTCTTTTCCTCCTTGGCTTGCTCCGTTGGTGAGAGGGCGGCGTCGGCGACTCGGCGGCTCGTTGCTTCATCGGAAACGAGCATGGCAGTCGTTGCGGTCGTGCGCAAGGGATGACTTCGGCTCATCGTAAAGCCACGGTCCGCAATTTCAGAGAAAGCGTATCGTGGATGGCAACTGAATCTCGAAGTCGGGCTTCCAGCATTTCCTGGGCAAGGGTGATTGGAAGGCACTCTGAGAATTTTAGGCCCTCAATCGCCCGCTCATCGACGGCTGGCCGCATCTCGTCAACGGCTTTCTTACGAAGCTCATCAACAGCATTCCGCAACTCGCCGAACTCAGTTGTGGACTCAAAGGTCAACGAGAAACTATCGTGTTCGACTCGGCTGGCCGTTAACTGGGCAATCTCATTTGCCATAGTGGTGTTACCTCGGTTTCCAGCGAAAGTCCACCAGATCAACCTTCCGTCCGCTTCGGCGACAGCAACTGTATTGTCGATTTCAAGCCACGGAAACTCACCGCGAGTCGTGTTGATCTGCTCTTGAGCACGACGAGACCAGCATTTGGCATTTTCTTCGCTCGCCAAGACTCGCTTGACCGCCTGGGCCATCTGATATCCCAGCCCTCCTCCCTCACCTTTCCAGCGACTACGTCCCTTCTGATCCGTAGACTCCACGAAGGCGATACGTCGCTGCCAGTCGATGTGATTCACAAGCCAACTTCGGCCGCCGAGCAGCAATACCCTGGGACCGTCCTGCCTTCCGAGAAAAGTCATTTCATCGACATAGCCGAGTTCTTGCCTTCCGTGCAAAACCGAGAACAGCGGCGGCGACATGAATACTGAGAACAGTTCCAGGAAGTTGCGGCGGCCGTATGTGTCCTCGCCCTCTCGCCCGAGCCAAAGGATGCCGGCATCGTCCCAGAGGATTTCCTTGCCAAGCATCCATTCGACAAGTTGTTCTCGACTGGTTTTCGGAATTTGTGCGAAGCCTTGAACTCCTTGCAACCAACCAAACCAATCTCGTCTGCCAACTCCAGATTCCTGGAGCGCCAACGCCATGAGTTGCTGGGAGAGGATGTGATACGGCAGCGGTGGTGGAACGATGGGTTCGATGTAGCCCTGGGTCCAGAGATCAATCAGCCCGGCTGCCTGAATCAGGGACTCCTCCTTCGTGGCCAGGAAAAGACAGTTGCGTGGCGTACCGGCACGGCGACCTGTGCGCCCCATACGCTGAAGAAAACTCGAAACCGTTCGCGGTGAATCGATCTGGATCACTCGATCAAGGTTGCCAACGTCAATTCCAAGTTCCAAAACGCTAGTGGCAACGATCACACAATCATCGCGTGACGTGAATGCTTCTTCGGCTTGGTGGCGTTGGTCGGGACTGAGGGAGCTGTGCGTGACGAAAGTGGTAACGTCCAGTCCGCGAAGTGCGGTCCCAAGTTGCTCGGCTTGCGAGCGGCTATCGACGAACACAAGGCGTTTTTCGCCACGGTGCAGGCGTGAAATCACGACGGCCGCGTTTTGCAGGGAAGCGACGTAATCGAGTGCCACGTCTGCCGGACTCTCACTTCCTTTGGGCGGCAGAACAACGCTCCGCGTTCCGCGACACGATCCGGCCAGCCAATCAACTAGAGTGTCCGGATTCCCGACAGTGGCAGAAAGGCCGATCCGTTGTAGCTCACGGCTGGCCAACCGCCCGATCCGCTCCAGCACCGAAAGCAGATGCCAACCTCGATCATCACCAGCGAAGGCATGAATCTCGTCGATAATCACCACGCGCAGATTACTGAAGAGACTTCGCGCATCGACGTTCTTCGACACCAGCATGACTTCCAACGACTCAGGCGTTGTCAGTAGGCAGTCTGGCGGTTCACGCAGGACTCGCTTGCGAGCCGATTGTTTGACGTCGCCATGCCACAAGTCCGACGTTCGACCAAGCAGCGTGCAGTATCTCTGAAGTCGCACGTCAAGGTTGTTCAGAAGTGCCTTGATTGGGCAGATATACAAGACACTCAGCCCCGACCATCCCTCGGACAACATCCGTGACAACGTCGGGAACAGCGCCGCCTCGGTCTTCCCGCCTGCCGTGGGCGCCAGCACGATGAGATGTTGGCCGTCGAGAATCGGCGGAATGACGGCATCCTGGAATGGCCGCAATTCTCGCCAACCGAGGCTGTTGACGATGTGATGCTGAAGGGCGGGATGTAATTGCTCAAAGCCGTTCACAGGTCCAACTCGATTTCGTCAACATCCCCAGCACCCATCGCCTGTCTTTCAACAGGCTTGAGTTCCACTTCCGAGATGGTAAGTGCATAGTCCCTTTGCGGTTCAAAGTCGGTGTGCAGGTCAATGCGGTCCAGAATGTCAGCCACGAGCTTCTTGAGGAAGATGCGGGGAGCGACGCCAACCTTGCCGCCGAGCTTTCCGGCCACAGCTTCCGCCAGTTGACGAACATACCGATCATCGCAGCGATGACGGATTCGGTCGGCGTCCTTGCTGTGCTGTTGAAAGATGTCGCGCACTTTACAGCCGACCAGACAGAGCCGCTCTAGGTCGAAGGCCGGCAGCCGAATTTGCACGGCGCGCGGGTTGTCGAAGCGGACATCCGTCTGGAAATCGACGTGCAGCCGTTGCGCAAGTGGCTCCAAACGCCCAATGCCTTGCGGCCCCTCGAAGAATGCCGGCGTGCCCGTGATCAACAAGTACAGGCCCGGAAACCGTCCGGAATCAACTTCGTCAATGAGCTGGCGCAATGCGTTCAAACTCTTGTCGCGGACGTCGCTGCGAACACGCTGAATGGTCTCGACTTCGTCGAGCACCACCAGAAGTCCGGCATGTCCCGAGTCTCGCAGCACGGTGAGAACACCTTGCAGGAAGCTCAGAGCGCCGAAGTGATCAATGTCCCCTTTGACTCCGGCGAATCGCTTGGCACTTGCGGCGACATTGGGTTGTCCAGCCAGCCAGGCCAGGATGCCGTCAGCCGTCGCCTGATCGCCAGCGCCATGGGCCTGTCGATAGCCCCGCAATGCCGCACTGAACATGGGGGCTGACTCGCAAACTTTGGCGAGACGCTGTTCCAACAATTCGTTCGTCCGTGCCAGCAGCTTGGCTTCGTCGTTCGCATTGATGGCTCCTTCGGCCAGCACGTCCTCTTCCAAGGTATAGAACCATCCATCGACGATGTTTCGCAATGCACCCTGGGCGGTATCAGCCGTGGCGAGTCGTTCCGTCAGCCGGCGGTAAACTGTTTCCAGACGGTGCAGTGGAGTCTCCGTTTCTGAAACCTGAACCTCCGATGTGGCGAATCCCATTTTGCGAGCACGGTCTCCCAACCAGCGCGCAAAGAATGTTTTCCCACAACCGAATTCTCCTCGGACGGCTTTGAAGACGCTGCCACCTAAACTGACTTTTTTCAACTCCTCGTCCAGTGCCGATTCGAATCGCTCAAGACCAACGGCGAACGCATCGAGGCTGCTACGTGGCACCGTGCCACGGCGCAGCGCGTCGATGATCTCCTGTTTTCGCTGTGGGCTGATGCTCATCGTTCCCTCTTACACCAAGTCAAATTGCCGACAGAGAAGATCGCAGTTCAATTCAACGGTGTCCGACGCTTCGTCACGAGTGAGAACAGAAAAACCATCGACATTCAAAATGCGCTGGGCAATCGCCAATAGTCCGCGCAATCGCATGGGGGAGAATTGAATCGCTCGTGCCAGTGCTGGCGACGTGATCTTTCCGCCACGTTCATCAATCGCGATCAACAATCGCGACAAAACGTCATTCGCCGGGACCGCGCGGCCACCCAATCGCTTCTGTTCCTCGAAGACCGATGACGAAAGAAGGGTTGCAATCCATTCCGGGCCCGTACGAATGACATTCGGAGCAGTCGAGCCGCGCCCGTCAGGAAGCGGTGCGAAAGAATCGCTTCCTGACGGGCGCGGCTCGGCTGATAACGGCTGCTGAGCGGGTTCTTCGTCCAAGGGGAACAGCAGGCCCGCCGGTTTTTCTTTCGGCTTCTGCGGCTTGAGCTTCTGCATTGGCTTGTCGTCGCCGCTCACCGAAGACGCCGCTACCTCCCACCAAGCTGGCAGGTCAACGGCTGCCTCGATCCATCCGACAGGGAAATCATCGGTGACGTTCAGCACCGCAATGGGGATGATCATCTCCTGCGGAGACACTCCACCGTGATAACCATTCTTCTTGACGCCATAGCGAACTCGTTCGGTCCAGGGGGCAATGAGCGTCTTGGATTCTGGGATCACAACTCGCGGTCCCGTGATGCGAAGCTCACCGTCCGCTGGGCTGCCTTCGTCGATTCGCCAACGTTCGCCCCCGTCGTATGCCTGGCCCTTGGCGTTGCAGTCTAGGATGTGGCCATGATCGCTGATCATGACGACGGTTCGGCCAGCGGTCTTGGCTTCATGCAGCAGCACCGGCAGCACTTTGATTTCGTCGCGAGACCATCGCGTGTCGATCTGCTCGCCCTTCAGCAAATGGTCGTCAACCGCGTTGACGACGACACCGACGATTCTCCGATGTGACGAGCCGATCTCCTTGCGGATGTCGGCGGCAAGACTGGCATCATCAAACTCTTGCAGAGCAGCCTTGTGAAATAGCACGGGAGGGAAACCGCTACGGCAGGCCCGCAGTAGCGCCGGATGTTCCGCAAATCCAGACTTCTCGTTTGCCGAGTGTCCCTGCATCAACCGGCCACACATCAGACTTGTGCGAGACACTTCGGTGACGCTAGGCACGGTTGCCAGAGCCGGACGTAAGCCAATTCCTTCTTCGGCCAAAAGCACCCAGTCGTGGCCGAGCACATCTGCCATCAACTCGCGGAATACCGCGACGCTCATACCATCGACCACGATGACGAGCACGGGCTTGTGAGTCGCAATCGGTGCCACGATGCGGTCGAGCACCTGCTCGACCGGAACAATCGTGTCATCCGATGTCTTGGAGGCGGTCCAGTCTTGCAAGAGTTCCGCGAAGCGTCGCGATTGCAGTTCCCGGATACTCGTAACTGAATCAAAGAGCTGCGCATACGCTTCCGACAACTCACGAATTGGGTCACCCGATCGAAGGGTCAGTCGCGCCCAATCAACAAAGCCGCCCTCCGCAAGATGCTGACTTGCCGCTTCCGCCAGAGACTTAAATTCCTGAGTGTCATCGCGATCCATGATCCACCGAACGAGTCGAATTGCCATATCGACTCGCTCCAGGCATCGTCGCTCGCGACTGTGACTGTCGTGTTGCAAGAGCGACTGTCGAATGGCGACGAGTGATTCCAGATTCTTCGGAGTGCTTGTTGAGAGTGACTCCGACAATCGCTTGCCAATTTCGGCAAGACGGAGATTGAATCCCAGCGGTGAAGTATCGCTGAGCAAGGCGTGCGTCTCCGCTCCGACCTCGCGCAGAATCTCGTCGGTACGCTGGAGCAACTGTTGCTTCAACCTCGTATCACTCAGTTGAAGCCGCACGACCTCAGTCGAGGATGCGGCCCAGCGGTCGATGACCGCCGGCTCCGGCGAATGACCACCGAGATACCGTTCTTCCAGCTTTCCAGCCGCCTTTTCAAGTTTCCCTTTGGCCTGCGCATGGAACACCACCCCGGTCGCCAAGCCGATGGACAGGGCGTCGGGACGTTCATTGCTGGCGACGCAGTGAAGAACTGTTGCCACAGTCGGACCAGCGGACGTCACCAGCCATTCGATAGCCGCGTCCCGAAACACGGATGGAGTGCTACGGAAACTGGCGACGTGATTTGCATTGGTGGACCATTTGAGCAGAGCCAAGAGGTCCGGGCAGTCTGCATCCAATCCGATGACTCGACTGAGCAGAATTGTCCAAACCGTCTCGGCATCCAGGAATCCGCTGGCGACGGGCGGAAATCCCTCGGTGGGAATCAGCTCCATCAGCATTTCGGCAATCCAGCCGTGGTGGGTGATTCGTGGGTCGATGGTCCGAGCCTGAAATAGCGCTTTGACGATTTGCCAGCTATCAAGCGGAACGAGCTTGCGAGGTTTCAGCCGGACGAGAATGTCATCTCCGATCTCGTGCTCGTCGAGGTCCGTGATCAGAACTGTTGTGACGCTGTCTCCCCCTTCGCGTAAGGCAAGCCGCATGGCGAGGGGTGAGTCGCACTGATGGATGAGGTAGGTCTCCCCTCCATCTTCTTGCCGGGTGTTGCCAGTCCACTTCGCTTTCGCACGAATCGCCACGCTGTGCGTGCTGGGAATCTTCTTTCGGATCGCGGCGAGTTGGGCTTTGATTTGTTTGAAAGTCGGTGCGGCCTGCGTCATGGCGCACCTCCACTTTCCTCGATGATCCAACTTACATTCAGCCTGATGTCCTGTCCCAGTTGCAGTTCGCTGTCCAGTGTCGTCAGCAACGTCTTTGCATCCGGCAGAGTAAGATTCTGGCGTGATTCTGAGGCAACGACGCGCCGTTTGGACTGAGGCGGTTTCGTTTCCGGTGGAGTCGGACGCGGGCCAGGATCGGGGATTGGTGGCGTTGGCTTCGGCGCCTCTGTGAGAAGTCGGACTGCTTTGAACTGAGCCTCCTTCAACGCTGGCCCCAGAGCGATGACATGCTCGTCGGCCGCCATCGTAGTTCGCACGGATGCACGAATCGCGCTGGCCGGAGTCTGTCGGTCGTCGGCGAGTTTTCCGATAGCGTCGAAAATCTCCCAGTTCGTGCCGTCGATGATGCCAGCCAACTGAGCGGCTTTGCTGAGGCACTCGCCCATTGCCGGCTCCGTCGTGGCAATGGCCGCCGTCGCCAACATCGCGACGATCTGAGACGCATCGCAGGAATTCAGCCGGTCCACCAGCGCATGCGTTGCGGCTGCGGTCTTCATTCGGTCTGCGGTTGCTGGATCGACTCCCAACTTTGCCATTCGGTCTTTTAACCGTTCGCACAACGCCAAACAGGCTGCGCGGGAGTCGGATGCCTTCTTCTTCACGGCGCTGGACAGGCTGGCGACGGTACTGGCCTTTAGAAGCGGCGACGAATTCTCCCCAAAGATATGGCCAGCACGGGCGACCGCCGTCTCCCATTCCAATTGACCTGGGAGCTTTTGCTCTTGAAGCACGAGATCGTCGGGAAGACTCGCCAATGGCCCATCCACCGGAACGTTGTGGCGCAGGAATGTGCGATTCGTTTGCTCGGCAAACACCAGAATCACCAGATTCTGAGCTTCCTTCGACAACCCCATCGCACGGGGCTGGTCAATCCATTTGCGAAGCTGCCCGACACTGATGGTGGTGGCGGTCTCCGCCGCTTTCTTGCTGAAGTGATTCCGCCAGTGGTGGCCAATCACAAAGTGGGTCGCGTCATGGCCCATCTCGCCCAGCATCAGTGGATTGGCAATGTGCCGAATGAGTGGCCGGATGGTTTTCTCAACGGCGACTCGACCATCGGGCGACTGAGTCGCTTCGCTCACGACGGCATGGACCTTCCTCAGATTGCTGAGCTTGACCTCTGCCTCAAACTCAGGCGCGGCCGGAAACTCACTAGCCAGTGCCTGACTCAATAAGTGATTCATCGCGCTGCCGAGATTGGCGGCGACCGGCGGTTGCGGGTCGAATCCTTCCCACAACGAACAGAACTGCTCGTGTTGTTCCAACTCGTGAGTCGTATCCAACGAGCCGGGCGTGATGGCATCCAGTCCGTAGGCGGCATCCAAATGATTCTGGACACGCTGACGTAAAACGCTCCGTTGGTTCTCCAGCAGCGATTTCGCGCCTTGCCGGTCTTGGGGAGAGAGATGATTTGAGTATTGGTTGAATCGCTCACCGGTCAGGATGTGTTCCAGGATGACCAGCAGCCCCAGATCTTTCCGCGCGTCGTCGCTGAAAAACTGCGGAATCCAGCACAGCGTTTTCGCTCCTTCAGGGTGCGTGGACTTGAACTCCTGAACTTTACTGATGTCATCTCGGGGACCGTGACCCGGTTCATCGAACGGGAAATCAATCACGAGCTTCCACGGTTCGTCTTTGTTCTCAAGCGAAGTGGGCGGCAGCTCGCGGATGTTCTTGAACAGCACGACGCACGAGCGATTGGTGTTCTTCCAAAGGAACTCGTGGTACTGCTGGAACTCATCCTCGCCGGTGATTCCCAATTGCTCGAAGAGCATCTGCCGCACGCGGCGGATGCGATTTCCCTGATTGTCTTCACGTTCGGCTTGCTTGATGATGCCTTCGGTATCAACTCCCGAAAGCTGCACCGAAATCGACGGATTGCTCTCTTCGCCAATGCGAATCTCGCCGACGCTCGCTGCCCAGTTGCGGCAACGGCGGAGAACTTCCCGTCCCTCGGTCCCTTCAATCGGAGTCTTGATCGTGCCGTGATTCAGCGCCGCCAGACGCTCGGCATTCAAGCCCCGTAGCGTTTCGACTTCTGGCACCAAGGCCGACAGCAACAGCGTTTTCACCAAACGGTCATCATTCCGAAACGCAGCCCGCTTGGGATCGGTGATCGCCAGCTTTTCCAACTCTTCTCGGCGTCCATGCTGCTTCTCCAACATCGGCAGCAGCTTCTGATGGTAGAGTCGCTTGGCATTATCGAAGTGGATCGCCATTTCCTGGCTGAAGGCTTCGTCGCCGTGTGCGATGACATCAAACAAATCACCCACCGGAACAAGGTCGCCAACGGTCAACACGTCGCGTTGATCGACCAGCAACTGCATCATCACCTTGAGGGCGGTTCGTTCGCGTTGCAGAACGCTGGAGACGGCAATCAGCGTCTGGACCAGCGCTGGGCTGAAGGGATAGACCTTGCGAAACATCTCGCGGTCGCCATCGCTCGTCAGCAGCGTGGTCATGACGGCGTCGCGAACCTTCACGGTTTGCTCGAAGGCGGCATCCAATTCCAAACGGGCGGCATCGCTGTGGCACTTCAAGACTCGTCGCTCGGCGATGGCGGGTAAGTTGCGGTCCTCCAGAGTGATCTTGTGGAACCGGCCTTCCCAATGTTTGAGCGCGTCTCCGAAGTTCAAGCGGTCGGCACCGGGAACGGATTCTCCAATCAACTCGCTCAAGTCCCTTTGCCGGGCGATGAAGCTGACAATTGGGATGGGACGATCCGCTGTTTGGGCCTCGACCAACTTGGCCAACTTCTGACCTTCCTGATGGACGAACTTGAGGTCCGCCGCATGACTGGCGAGCCACAAAATGAGTTCGTCGAGAAACAGGATGAGCGCGTCATATCCCAGGCTCTGCGCATGGCGACTGATCACCGACAAGCCTTTGTCGAGCGAAACGAACGCCTCGCCACGACCGCTGGCCTGCGTGTCGTAGGAACCGAAGAATTTCCCTACGAGTGCTCCGATGAGTTGTGATCGCTCTTCGGAACCGGGATCAGCTTCGACGGCGCTTTCGAACCGAGCGGCATTCCAGCCTGCATCAACATCACCGAAGTCGCTTGTGCCCCCGGTCCCCTCGCCGAGAGCCGCAAAGAAGACATCGTCTCCCATCCGCTGCCGAAGCGACTCCGCATCCTGAAACAGACCTTCCGCCAGGTACACACCGGGAATCGGAGCGTCGGGATGCGTGCGGCGGATATATTCCACGTAGCCGCCAAGGATGCCCGATTCAACATCGTGAGCACCGATCATGTGATATGGAACAAGCAGGATTTTCTTGCCGGCGATCCAGGGATTGTGTTTCTGAATCGTCGCTGCCAGTTCGGGAATTCCACGGGCGGTCGAATCGCCCGACAGAATCAGGTGCAGAATCGCCATGAAATGGCTTTTTCCGCTGCCGAAGCTGCCGTGCAAATACGTCGCCTTGCTGGTGGCACCTTGCAGCGAACCCCGGATGAAGCTGAGAGCGTCATCGAAGCAACGGACAAGCTGCGGCGTCGGGACATACGTGTTCACCGTCGTCTGCGGGTCTGTCACACCCTCAGTCAGACGCAAGACAAATTGGCCCTTGTCGATGTGCTCGGGGATGTCGATCAGGTCTTTGAGAAGTGTCATGGGATCGCTTGCTAAATTGACCGCTAAATTGAAACTGGCTGTAACCCCTTGCTGCAACGCCGTTAAGGATTTCAAATCTGTGAAAATAGGGGTTTACGTGAATTTAGGAATATGAAAAAAGCCAGACTCCCGGTGCGAGCAAACTGAAAACGCTTCAGCTTGAAAGGAGTCTGGCTGACATGAAACAGAGCAA
>CAYSHJ010000726.1:0-4388 GCA_964430385.1 uncultured Planctomycetaceae bacterium | reverse complement strand
CACCGCATTCAAACGGCGGCAGCCGGCATGTACGTCGAACTCGCCGCGGCGGCGTTCGCCGTGCTGGCTGCGAGTCGTGTCGAGTCTTTGGAGTGGAAACACTTCCTCGACAACGTGGCCGTGATGGCCAGCATCACGACGTTGCTGTTCAACCTCAATCCGCTGTCGCGCTTCGACGGCTATTACATCCTGAGCGATGTTTGTCAGATCGCGAACCTATACGCTCGCGGACGTCGGGCCGCGAAGCAACTGGCGGCGCGATGCTTCTTTGGTGGATCGGATTCCGATGAACCGACCTCCTGGTGGCTGGCCGGTTACGGCTTCGCGACGATGCTCTGGGGTTTGACGGTGCTAGTCGGATTGATCGTTGCCGCGTCGTGGTACTGGCATGGATTGGGACTGATCTTGTCTGTGTCGATTCTGTTGAGCTGGTGTCTGGGCTGGCTCCGACGCGCAAGACCTTCGCTTCGTTCTTTCACTTCGCGACCCGGTCACGCGCGGCGGCGATTCGCCTTTCGGACGCTGTTGCTCTCCGTCGCTTGTGCGACAACTTTGGCAATCGCTCCCTGGCCATTCGTGACCACCGCGCCAGGCATCGTGGAATTCTCACCGCTGTCCGTCGTGAGAACCGGCAGTTCCGGCTTCGTGCAGCATGTGCTGGTTCACGACGGCGAAACGGTCGTCGCCGAACAACCCCTGCTCGAACTGCGTAACGAGAGCTTGGAACGCGAGCGGCAAGACCTCGCATTGGAAATCGAGCAATCGCGGATGCGGGAGCGCATCGCCGCTGAACGTCACGACGTCGCGAAGTGCCAAGTCGAGCAACAACAGCGCGAGGCGTTGCAAAGTCGATTGGTGGAACGACAACAACAAGTCGATCGCTTGACGTTGCGTGCTCCGATCGCGGGAGTCGTCATCAGCCGGCAGTTGGCCGCGTTGGAAGGTTCCTTTGTTGCGGAAGGCCGCGAGCTGTTGTCGATCGGCGACCCGACGCAGCGCGAGTTTGTTGCGTCCATTCGCCAAGACGACCTGCTGGCCGCGAGCGACGCGATCGAGCGACCGGTGACGGTGCATCTCAACGGCCGCGGCTTGGTCGCGGGCCGGATTCAGCGACTGAACCCCAAAGCCTCGATCACGCCGGAGTTTCCCTGCCTGTGTGTTCCACTGGGCGGACCGCTGCCGGTGCGTGCATTGCCTTCGGACGCGACCGCGCGAGACACCTCCTCGAAGTTCGAACTCTTGCAGCCGCACTTCCGGCTGACCGTCACACTCGACCGGCAAGCCGAGCGACAACCTCTCGCCGGAGAATTCGGCTGGGTCAGCTTGGGCCATCACCGCACGTGCGGCCGCGAGTTACTCGCGTGGCTGACGCATTGGATTTCCGATCACCAGCGACGGACATGACGAAATCGTCGGGAAATGTTCTGATGCTTCGGCCGACATCGTGCATGATTCGTCGGCGTGCGGCGCGCTCACTCGATGACGAAGCTGTTCCACTTCCGCTTCCAAGCATCCCGGCTGTCACGGAACCATGCGGCCAGCACTCGTACCGGACTTCGATACGACTCCCGCTGCCGACCACATTCTAGCAAGCTGTCGATTGCCCCATACTGAAGGCCATGACCGTTGTTGCATCATCCCGAAAATCATGCTGAAGTGGCTTCTCGGAATTGGGACGGACTGGCAACAATCGTACCCTGTTCTGGCGGTTCAACAATGTTCGCTGTCGTTAAGGAAAGTCGATGTCTCCACGCACCAATTTTGTGAAGCGGAAGCTGCACGCCGGCGAAGTGGTTTGGTCGAGTTCCGTCCGCCTGCCCGAGTCCGGTTTGTGCGAGATTCTGGGGCTTGCGGGGTTCGATTTTGTGTTGCTCGACGGTGAGCACGGAGCGATGGATGCCGCGACATTGGATCGGCTGATTCAAGGCTGTTTCGCGGGCGGGACGGTGCCGATTGTGCGCGTCCTGCGGCCGAATGACGCCGAGGCCGTGATGCACGCGCTCGATTTGGGAGCTCAAGGGGTCTTGATGCCGCATTGCCGAACGGCCGATGACGCGCGCGAGTTGTCGCGCGCGGGCTTGTATGCTCCGGAAGGCTCGCGAGGCTTCGGCCCAGGACGTGGGTCAATGTGGGGCCGAGTCAGCGGGGCCGAATACTTGGCGGCGGCAAATGCGGAAACAGTCTTGCTGGCGTTGGTCGAAGACCCGGAAGCCGTCGAAAACGTCGAAGCGATCGCGGCCGCGGGACTCGATGGGCTGTGGGTCGGAACTGGAGATTTGGCGTTGGGCTACGGAGTGGGTACCGATCGCCATCATCCCCAAGTGATGCAGGCCGCGGCGCAAATTCTGGCGGCGTGTCAGAAGCACAACGTCGCCTGCGGCTATCCAGCTCGCAATGTCGAAGAGGCGCGGTGGGCCATGCGGCAGGGATATCGCTTGATCGGCTACGGCGGAGCGGAGCAGTACGTCATGCAGGAGTCACGCCGCTTCTTGACTGAGGTGACTTTGTGCCGCGAGTGATTCTGCTGGGAGCCAGCAACGTCAGTTTGTCATTTCCGCGCTTGTGGCATGGATTGTGCGCGTGTTCGGAACCGTTGGAGTTGTTCGCCGCGCATGGTCATGGCCGATCGTACGGTCAATGGAGTCACGTCGGCCCGCGAGCGTTGCCGGGGATCGTAAGCTGCCGCTTGTGGGATGACCTCACCGAGTTGGCGCCGACAGCCGATCGGCCGCGAGCACTCATCACCGACATCGGCAACGATATTCTGTACGGAGTTGAGTCTGATCAAATCGCCGCTTGGATCGAGGTTTGTCTCAAGCGGCTGACAGCAATGTCAGCTCGGATCGTGATGACGCAGCTTCCGATGGCCAGCGCGTCGAGCTTGCCGCGTTGGCGATTTCTTTTCTTCCGTAACCTCTTTTTTCCGAAGAGCGATCTGCGGTTTGAAGACCTGGCGTCACGGGTCGCACGATTGAATCAACGGATCGTAGAACTCGGTCACGAACACGAAGTGCCGACTCCGGAATTGCGCGGCGAGTGGTACGGCGCCGATCCAATTCACATTCGGCGACGTCACCGAACTGCCGCGTGGCGTGACTTGTTGACAACCTGGTTTGACTCGCCGAACGCGGCGGCGGTCGATGGCGTTGGCGTTGGTTCCGCGTTGCGGCTGTGGCGGCAGCGGCCGTTCGAGCGGCGCTGGTTCGGTCGAACTCAGCACACCACTCAACCGGTTCTTCGCGAGCCAGATGGCTCGGCGTTGTGGCTGTATTAGCTCGCGCAGCGTCCCAATTCGTGACCGAGCCGAGCCATCATTTCTCTTCGTCCGATTTGTTTTCCTGAGGAGCCTCGGCGATCTTGTTGGACCGCAGCCGAGAGCGCAGACTGGTCAAAGCCTTGACGTTGGCTTCTTCTTTGAAGGGATTCGCATTCGGGTCTGGTGCAGCTCCACCGCCCATGCCCATCCCACCGCCACCTGCGGGGCGCGGCAGGCCAATCGCCTCGAACTTGGCTTTCTGCGAATCGTCAAAGATCGCCAGCAACTCTTCGTGTTTCGCCGTGGCATCATCATCCGACAGCTCTTCCAACGATTCGAGTTCGGCTAAGTTCTTGATCACAGTCGCGGCCTGCTCTTCCGAAATCTGAAGGGCGATGTCACTGGTCAGCAACTCCACCTTGCGAACCAACGCAGTGAGTTCGCGCTTGGGTGCCGGACCTCGTCCGCCGCCCATTCCCGGCATACCGCCGCCCATTCCCGGCATACCGCCGCCCATTCCCGGCATTCCGCCGCCCATTCCCGGCATACCGCCGCCCATTCCCGGCATGCCGCCACCGCCTCCTGAGTTTCCCCCGGAATTTGTCGTGACGGTCTCGGGCAACGCCACTTGCTCCACGATGTGGTACTTACCGAGATGAACTGCCGCGAACGACCCGATGCTTCCCAGCAGAATCCCGATGACTCCCGAAGCCAGCCAAACAACGACCGTCTTCTGATTCCGTTGCCGTTGCCAAACCAGAACCAAACAAAACAGCGACAACAAACCCATGACCAACACGTAGGAACTAATGGCTTCCGGAGTCAACATGCTGTTTCCCTTGTAATCGAGCGATTCGAGGCGACGGACTCCCTTCCACCAAAGCGAAGCCACTCTTCGAGGGCATCAGTATCACTCATGGAATCGAATTGGTCAATCAACGGCTCTTGAAATGCAGATCGACCAGGCACACCCCACAGGGAACATCCCCAGTGGGCAACGCCGTTAAGGATTTCAAATCTGTGAAAATAGGGGTTTACGTGAATTTAGGAATATGAAAAAAGCCAGACTCCCGGTGCGAGCAAACTGAAAACGCTTCAGCTTGAAAGGAGTCTGGCTGACATGAAACAGAGC
>CAYSHJ010000725.1:0-2993 GCA_964430385.1 uncultured Planctomycetaceae bacterium | reverse complement strand
CGTAAAGTTGTTGATGCAGTTCCGCATATTTTGCGGCGTAGTCGCCGTCTGGCGGAGCGATCACTCGGATCGTGGCCTCAACGCCGACATACCGCAGATCGAGCGATCGCACGGCCGGACGGATTCGCTCCGGCGCGATCCCTTCGGCGAGCACTTCGGAGTTCGCGGCTTGTTGGAGTTCGGCAAAGATGGAGTCCAGAGAAGTGAGTCCAGCATCGAGAGCGTTGTCTGGCTGTGAACTCTTGCTTCTCGCCTCGCTTCTCTCAACTTCTTCCAGTCGTCGCAACACGGAACGTTCTTTGAACCGACGGACGTCCGCCAGGCCAATGCCGTACGCGCTGAGTAAGCTGGCCAGCGGATGAATCAGAATGCGCTGCATGCCGAGCGAACTGGCGATCGCACCGGCGTGCTGTGCGCCGGCGCCGCCGAAGCAGACCAGCACGTACTCCGCCGGATCATAGCCCTTGGCAACGGAGATCGCTCGAATCGCTCGCACCATGTTGGCGTTCGCGATCTGGCACAGGCCGTGAGCCAACTCGTCGGGACTCATTCGTTGAGCAGTCGCCGCGGCGGCGCGGTCGGCGAGTTCAGCCAGTCGCGCGGCGACGGCGTCACGATCGAGCGGGAACGGAAACCGCGAGGCGACAATGCGACCGAGCCACAAATTCAAATCCGTGACCGCGAGCGGTCCACCACGGCCGTAACAGGCCGGCCCCGGATCGGCGCCGGCGCTCTGTGGTCCGACGATCAACTTGACGCCATCGAAATCGCAGATGCTGCCGCCACCGGCCGCGACCGTTTCAATCGACAGCATCGGCGCGACGATTCGGACTCCGGCTTTCTTCGTTTCGAACTCGTATTCGTAATCGCCGTCGAATCGCGCGACGTCGGTGCTCGTGCCCCCCATGTCGAAGCCGATCGCCTTTGTGAAGCCGGCTTGCTGAGCGACGCGCGAAAAGCCGATGACTCCGCCGGCAGGGCCGGAAAGAATGCTGTCCTTGCCAACGAAACGATCCGCGTCGACGAGACCACCGGAGGAGGTCATGAGTTTGAGAGAGGGAGAGGGGGAGAGAGGGAGAGGGGGAGAGTAGTTTTCATCAGTTGTCTCCTCGTCGCCCCCTCGCCCCGTCGCCCCCTCGCCGTTCAACTGAACTCTCAATCTCCCAACGTAATCGCGCAAGATCGGGTTCAGGTACGCGTCCATCACGGTCGTGTCGCCGCGGCTGACGATTTTGATGAGCGGCGACAAGCGGCTGGAGACGCTGATCTCGGTAAAGCCAACCTCGCGAGCGATGCGTTCGACCAGTTGCTCGTGAGCTGGATTGGCGAACGCGTGCAAGAGACAGATGGCGAGCGAGTCGACGAGCTGATTGTTTTCAGTTGTTCGTTGATTGTTACCCGTTGTCAGCGGCGTTTGGGTCGCCGTCACTGGCGACTGTCCACTGACCTCTGACCATTGACTTTTCAACGCCAGCAACCGCTCGCGAATCGTCTGCTCATCCGGTTGTCGCAGGACTCGTCCGTCAGTGTCCATGCGTTCGTCGATCTCGATCACTGAAGAAAACAACGGCTCCGGTTTGCGGATATTGAGATCGAATAGTTTCGGACGGTCTTGATTTGCGATCAGCAAGACATCCGCGAAGCCCTTCGTGGTGACGAACGCCGTGCGCGCACCACGTCGCGTGAGCAGCGCGTTGGTGCCGCGAGTCGTTCCCAGCCGGACGGTGACGGGTGGAATCTGAGTGTCGCGACGTAGGCCGAGAGCCGTGCGAATCGCCAGGATCGGAGCCTCCTCGTTCGCTGACAGTTCGTACCGAGTGCCCGCATCGACCATCGTCGGCAACAGCGTGTCGACCTCAAGGACTCCCAGGTGCCGATGAAACGAGGAAATTTTCGCGGTGAACAACGCCTCGCCACGGTCGTTGAGGAATCGAATGTCGTACCCGATCCAAAAGCCATCCGGATCATTCCGCCGCAGTGGATCGACGATCCGATTCGTCCCGTTCCGCTCCTCGACTTGTCCCTTCGCGACGCCGCTGCTGAGCACTTTAATCGGCCGCAGATCACCCGACGTCGATCGCGCGATGCAGTCCGTGAACGTTCCACCGACATCGATCCAGAATTCCCATGTGTTCATACAAAGTCCCCTGAGCATCAATTCAAGGGTCGCTGGAGCCACGAATGTCGAACACGTGGCTGCGCCGGTGATGCGGGTCGAATTGGATCATGCTTGTTGACTGGCTCTCGTCTGCAACCGCGTCCGCACCCACTCTTCGTCGAGCGAACTCAGTTCGAGCGATGCAGGTTGGGTGTAATCGACGGAGTAATCGTAGCCAGCGCGTTCGTAAACGCTCGCGAACAGCGATTGTAAATCGACTCGCACATCGAGGTCGGTTCCCGCCAAAGGAACCGGGATGTTGGGAAGTGGCTGCCGCAACGGGATCGGCCAAACGTCTGCCAGCGGCCGCTTGGCGGCGCGGCTTTCGATGACATAAAACGGAGCGGGTGGCAGACGCTTGCCCATTGGCAGCCGTCGGCCCTCACGCAACAAGTCTAATTCGATCAGGTTCGTGGAACTGGACAGCACCGCGTCACGCTTCGTGAGGTATTCGCGGCGTCCGTCGCTGCTCCCTCGCTTATTCGTCGGCGACAGCAGTTCGATCACCGTCACGAGCTCGCGCGAATCGAGCAGTCGAATTTCCAAAAACGTCTCGCGGACTCGTTCCGGCATCGCTAGCGGAATCGTGACTGGCTCGACGAGCGTCGCGGTGGTCGCGGCGTCGAAACCGCCGGAACCCGGCTGATTGGAGCCGCTTTCCCAGACCGATACGTCGGGGGGGATCGAGCCGACGGTCTCTTCAGGTTCCTGGATGACGTACACGCGCTCCTCGACGCGCGCCACGTAGCGCGGACGAAGTCGTGGCATCAACTCCGCGCGCAACGCCACGATGAAATCGCTGTGAAAGTCGGCCCAGACTTGATGCTCCAGGAAC
>CAYSHJ010000724.1:0-2552 GCA_964430385.1 uncultured Planctomycetaceae bacterium | reverse complement strand
ATGCGTCACCGTGTTTGGAGCTGTGTATCTCGTCTTGGCGACTCGCGTGGTGATTCCGTGGTTTCGGGGCGGCGCGGAACTGCATTATGTGAAGTACTTCAGCAAGTTCGGCGACTCGATGGAGCAGATTGCCTGGAACATACTCACGAAGCCCGGCTTATTGTTCGGCGAACTCATCACGGTGAAGACCGTAATGTACGGAGTGTCGATGTTGCTGCCAGTCGGCTTCGTGTCACTATTGTCTCCCAGCCGATTGGCCGTTGGGCTGCCACTGTTTGGAATTTTGTGCCTGAACGAATTGGCTCGAGACCAGCAACATCATTTTCACGCGCCGCTGGTGCCGGTCGTGTTTTGGGCCGCGGCTGTCGGAATCGGCCGAGCCGGAACGGTGGCCCACAAGCTAAAGTCGTTTTTCATCTCCTCACCCCCTCACCCGATCTCCCCCTCATCGTCTTGGAGTGCTGATTCGTTCGCTCGGCAGTTCGTCTGGACGAGTGCCTTCGCCAGCGGCCTGTTTTTGAGCATGAGTCCGGCGGGAATTTCGTTTTGGGATTCGCACTCGTCGTTGTCGTTGTGGCGGCTGTACGCTCACGATCCGCGAGCGGATCAGTTTCCGAAAGTCTTCGCGCAGATTCCGCGTACGGCTCGCGTCGCATCGACCGACTTCGTGCATCCGCGGTTCACGCATCACGAGCGGGCGTACGACTACAGCCACTACCGACGTCGAGTCGCCGGCTACGAAGATCGCATCCCGGACGACACGGACTTCATCGTGATTGACACGCAGCACCCGTATAGCCAGATCAAGTCACCCGATCAGGTGCGTGAATTGCGTCAGGAGCCCGACGACTGGGAATTGTTGCCGGATGAAACAGACGGGTACTTCATCGTGTTGCGGCGATCCCTGTTCCCAAACCCCTGATTGATCCCTTGGCGACGCCGATCATCGCCCGTAATATCCCTTTCCGGCCGACCTGTCTTGCCTGGTGGTGTAACGGTAGCACGAGTGACTCTGAATCACTTAGTCCTGGTTCAAATCCAGGCCGGGCAATTTCAGAACGCTCGTTGTCTGCGAATGACAGCGGGCGTTTTTTCTTGTCAGTCATAGCAGTTGCGTCGAGAGAATTCGCGAAGCCTCCAAAGGGGCCGACTAATCCAAGCGGTAGCCTTCCGGATACTTCGGCTTGATCAGGTCGGCGACGCGCGGCGTCTTGAGCGACGCGAGGTTGGTGACCTTAAGGTTTTTGGCGTCCCACTCGACCTTTTCGCCCCAATCGCCCATCGCGCCGTTCTCTCCGCCGGTGGCGGCGGCCCACACCGCGAGATTGCCCAAGAGAATCGTTTCCGTGAGCGGGCCGGCCCGGTCCACGAAGTTTGACTTGCAGATCTTGGGCTCGTTGGCTCGCTTCGCGCGGAACAACTCTTGCATGTTGACCACGTCGTAATTGCCCCCGTCCACTTTACCATTTTCCAATGCCTTCTCGTAATCGACCTTGACCTTCTCGACTCCCTTCAGCTCGTACACGCCGCAGTAGTCGTCGGAGCTGTAGAAGGCTCCCTTCTCGCCGACGATCAACACGCCGCTGTCTGACACCGACGTGATCCCCCACTTTTCAAACACTTCCATTGGCGGCTTGTTCCCCTTGCGGTCATACCACCAGAAGGGAATCGCGGGACGTTCCGACGTTTCGGGGAACTCGAACTTGATGACCGCGCTGGCCGGAAAACTGTCGAAGTCATGACCCGTGGACTTGGCGACGACCGAGATCGGATCGCGCAGTCCGCACGAGGCGAACGGAACCGTCCACTGATGGCACGCCATATCACCCAAGGCCCCGCTACCGAAGTCCCACCAGCCGCGCCACTGGAACGTGTGGTAAATCCCGGGGAAGAATTCTCGCTGCGGAGCGACGCCAAGCCAGTTCTTCCAATCGACTTCTTCGAGCCTCTTCGCGATTTCTGCCTTCTTCTTCACGATGAGAATTTCGGCTTCCTTTTCGGGAGCCTTCTCGCCTTTGGTCGCCGCCAGCTTGGCATTCTCGGCATCGGCCTTGTGTGCCTCAGCGATGAACCTCTCCAGCGTCATGCGGCGACCAGGGCCTTGCGCCCAAACCGGGCGATTCGACCACGCAAACACTTCCTTCAATGTTCCCAGCACGCCCGATTTGATCTGCGCGATCGCTTCGCGCGACGAATCCAACGCGGTCCCTTGATTGCCCATCTGTGTGCAGACCTTTTTCTCTTCCGCGACCTTGGCCATCAACCGGGCCTCATAGATGGTGCGTGTGAGCGGCTTCTGCGTGTAGCAACTGATTCCCAGCCGCATGGCGGCCAACGTCGCCGGAGCGTGCATGTGGTCCGGGGTACTGATCGTCGCGATGTCGATTTTGTCGCCGAACTTGGCGAGCAATTCGCGATAGTCAGTGAACTTGTCGGCGTTCGTGAATCCTTTGGACTTCCCTTTGCTTTCGAGTGTGCTCCGGTCCACGTCGCAAATCGCGACGACGTTGCCAAACTGTGAAGCATGGCTCGAATCGCTGCCTCCTTTGCCG
>CAYSHJ010000723.1:0-3487 GCA_964430385.1 uncultured Planctomycetaceae bacterium | reverse complement strand
AGTTGTTGATGATCGCCTCGCTCGGCATGCCGAGTGAGCAACGGAAAGATCACCGTTCCCAACGCCACGCCCAACAGTCCCAGCGGGAATTGATAGAGTCGCTGCCCCTGACTCAACGCCGAAGCCGTGCCTGCCGCCAACGGCCGCCAATCCGAAGGTGTTTCGTCTTGGCGAGCCGTGGGCGTCAGCCGAATGGCGCTTACTTTGAGCGGCACGGCGCTAGCCGCCGGTGTTGGCGACTGCGAAAAACCGGCGGCTAGCGCCGTGCCGCTCACATTCTCGTTGGTAAAGTCTCCGGCTCGCCTTGCTGGCGTCTCCGGCCGCGAAAACCCCAGCGCGATCAAACTGTCGCAGAGTGTGTTGAGCTGCGTGATCGACAGTCCCAAAACGATCGGCAGCATGACGCGCCATAATTCGCGGACGCGATCGCGCACGGCGGACCAGTCGCGATGCCAGCGAAAGCCGACACGCACAAGCTGCGGCCACCCAACCACGAACTGGACCAACCCCGTCAGCACCACAAAGCCCGCGAGCCACAGGGCCTGAGTCTCCGCTGTCATGTCGCTTCGCTGCACCCACCAAATCGCCGCCAGCGAGCAGACGTTGAACAAGACAGGCAGCAGCGCGGGCCACGCGAATCGGCCACGCGCGTTCAAGACCGCACCGATCTGAGCCGTCAGACAAATCAACGGCAAATACGGCAGCATGACCGCCGTCAGCACCAGCCACAGTCGAGCCTCGGCACTCAGCGACGTGAGCCACAAGACTCCGGCCAGCAGAACTTCCGCCACAGCCACAACCGTCGTCAGCCCGATCGCCAGCCAACCAAACACCGCGCTGGCTAGCCGATTCGCCGCGTCGAGGCCGTTCTGCTCTTGCTCGCGCACGAACAGCGGCAAGAACGCCACGCTCAACGCTCCCTCGCCGAACAGCGATCGCGCGAGATTTGGAATCCGAAACGCGACCGTGAACGCATCCAAGACCGGCCCGTTGCCGAACAACGCCGCCATCGCCATCTCGCGGACCAGGCCGAGGATGCGGCTGAGCAATGTGCAGAGGCTGACAATTCGCAGTCCCGCAAACAACCGACTCACGCGCGAAGGGTGTGATCCCTCGTCGTTTCCCGCGCCGCGTTCGCCCGACTCCTCCTGGTCGGTCATTCGATCCGACTCCGTTCCGTGACATGCAACGACGAAACCCGTAGCCCAGGCCCTTGCGGCCTGAGTGATGAGGCTTCTGCTCTTTTTCCAACGAATTTAAGTCAAATCGGCCACAAGGGCCGGGGCTACAGACGACCAAAGACGACGAACGGCCAGCCGTGGCGGCGTTATACCGACCGCACAGAACGCTCTCAAGGCGTTGTTTCAAGTCGTGGCTCGGACTTGAGCGGCCGACCGGCGATCGGCGACCGAGTTCGTTCGCTCGACACTCGCGATCGCGGCGAGGCTTTGTCCGTCGGCAAAGTTGTCTGCGACGCCAAGCGTGACGAGTCCGAGTCCGCTCGATGCGGTTGCGCACTCGCGATCTCACCCGGTCGGCCATGTTCGAGCAAATCGCGAATCGTCGGCTCCAATTCCGCAGGCACGTCCGGCGCCAACGTGAGTTGTTCGGCGATTTGCGTCGCGACACAACGGCCATTGAGATAAACCAGCCTGTGCGACGCGATACTCGGCACACGCGGCCGATCATCCAAGATGCCGACAAGGTTCAACGGATCGGCGGCGGAGATCAGAATCAACTCACGCTGCGACCCGTTGTCGCGGAGCAATCGCAACTGGCGAATCGTCTCGCTCATCGAGAATTGTTCGCCAGCGACTCCGGCGACGAAGCGACCGCCGCGAATCTCGCCGCGAGCTTCCAAACGGCGATAAACCTGCAACAACTCAAACCATGCCGGCGCTCCCGTCTCGCGAGCCAACAGATCGCGAAACACCACGCCCCAGCGCCGCAACAACTGCCACGCCCACTGCTCGACGATTTCGTTTGTATCCGTAGGACCGATTGCCAATCCGTCAGCCTTCGCAACCGCGGAGTCTTCGGACGGATTGGCAATCCGTCCTACCGTCGCATCGCACCAAATTCGCGACAGCGCCCATCGTCCCGCCGAACCCAACGGAGCTCGCTGCCGAATCAATCCCGGTCGCCGCCAGCCGGCGCCCATAGAAC
Source organism: uncultured Planctomycetaceae bacterium (assembly GCA_964430385.1). Classification (GTDB taxonomy): domain Bacteria; phylum Planctomycetota; class Planctomycetia; order Planctomycetales; family Planctomycetaceae; genus CAYSHJ01. Next base: position 1,321 of record CAYSHJ010000723.1, on the reverse strand, counting down.
CTGTCGAGCTCTCCTTTTCGCGAATCAACTGCCGCAATCCGGCGAAACCATCGGCGGTAAGCAGCCCGCGTGAGACGAGTTCACCCAAACCGTCTTCAAGGTGTGCCGGCAGCAATCGGCTCGCACGCAACAGGTCCGTCAAGAACATCGCTCCGCGAACGCGCAGCATGTCGGCGAGATCAGCCGCCGTCGAACTAAGCCATTCGCGTTCCGATGTCTCCACCGCGCTCTGCAACCACGGCCAGTCTGATCGCAAGAAGAGCGACACGGGCACAACGCGCGTCACGCTCGCGAGTGGTTTGCTCTTATCGGGATTCACACGCGGCGGGTACAGACGACCCCAGCCGACCTCGCCGCCAAGACACAATTCGTCCAGCCACTCGGGCCGGTAGTTGGTCACGCGCGCCGGCAGAATGTCCCGCTCCCAAGCCACCGCCGGCAGGTCGAGGCCTTGCAGCATCGATACGATCTCAAACACGCCGTTCACCCCCGCACGACGTTCCGCAGTCAGTACGCCTTGCCGCCGCGCGAGGTATCGCCAATACGTCGCCACATCAACCGGCTCAATCAATCGCCGCAAACCTTCGATCGTCAGTCGATGAATACGCGCCAGCAGGCGGCGGTGACACCATTCGATGTTTGAGATTTGAAATCTGAGAATTGAACATTGAGATGATCATTATCTGTCTCCTGTCGAAAGCGACCGCGCAGAACGATGCCTTCGCCTTCGAGCGCTTCGAGTGTCGCGAAAACTTGTGACTCGGCGAATGTCGTCTGCGCGGCGAGTTCTTCGGCCGACGTCGGGCCGCAGACCTCCAGCCAACCGCGCAGCATCGCAATCCGCGCGTCAACCGTCGTCCAGTCCAGGCGAACTCCCGGCGGCGGTTCGATGAATGGGTTTGGCGTCGCGGCGGGATACAGCAGCCGCATGGCGGGCAGTCGTTCCGCCGCGGCCCACGCGGCTCGACCGTCGGGCAACGTGATTGTGGTCGCACGCTGATCGGCGACGAGTTCGTCGAACCAGCGTCGCATCGGCGCAACGCTTTCATCGACAGAAACGTCGCCATTTCGCTCCGCGAGATGGATTTCGTCTCGCGGAGCGAGACGGCTACGTTGATCGTTCAACATCAACTCCATCACTGGCACGACAAAACGGCTGAGCAACACATCGTGCAACTCGTCCGGGTTGCGGATCAGTGGCTGAGCTTCGCGCCGGACTTGAGCGATCGCCTCGGGGTCGAGGCGTCCGAGGTCTTGCACGATCTCAACCGTCAGCGAGCGTCGATTCGCGACCGCTCGCGCACGGCGTTCTTGAAGCTCG
>CAYSHJ010000722.1:0-3520 GCA_964430385.1 uncultured Planctomycetaceae bacterium | reverse complement strand
TGCCGAAGGTGCCGCCGACACCCAATCCTGTCCCCGTTGGTCGCATAGAGGCGATCAACGTAGCTGCAAGCTGCCAGCTTGCCGACGAATCACCACAAGCTGGCAGCTTGTGGCTACGTTTTTATGTCGGCTTCTTATCCTCCAACACTCGCCGCTGGCTCGTTGCGCTCGGTTTGGGTTTCGTTTTGTTGGCCTCGGGCATTCTGCTCAGAATCAAAACTCCTGGCGGCACGATCATCCTGGAAGGGGACTCGGCCGCGCTGGAAGGCGCGGAAGTCTTCGTCGATGACCAGCACAAGCTGACTATCCGCCCGGCTGGCGATGATGCTCCGATCACGGTCCGAATCTGGAATATGACGACCGGGGCCTTGGAGCAGACGCTCGATGCCCAAACGGAAGATGGTGTTGACTCGGTGGCATGGCATCCATCGGAACGGCGAATTGCTTCTGGGGGAGTCGACAAGTCCGTCCGGATCTGGAACATCAATGACCCAGGCAATCCGCTCGTCATGAAAGGTCATACGGCTGCCGTCCGTTCCGTCACTTGGAGTCGCGATGGGAACCACCTCGCCTCGCGCGGTGACACGACATTGCGGATCTGGAATGGAAAAACGGGCGACTCGGAACGAGTCATCCAGGTGAAGACTGAACCAGGCTACCGCAACCTAATCTCGTGGAGTCCCGATGGGGCCTGGATTGCGACGGATGGCCGCGAGCAGATTCGAATCTGGAACACCGCTACGGGAGAGGCCAGAGTCACTCGCTTGAATTTGCCGGAAGCGGCGGTGGACTGGAGCCCGGATGGACGATGGATTGTTGGAGTCCATGCGATGGCCGGGGCGCAGACTCAGACGCTGCAAGTCTGGGATGCAGCGAAGGCCGAAAAGGTCTCCGAAGTCCAGGGGAATTGGAATCCAGTTCGAGCCACCACCTGGAGTCCGGACGGAGGGAATTTTGTCGTCGGAAGCGAGGACGGATACGCTCGTCTTTTTGACACATCAAGCGGCAGAATCTCCACTCTCTTTGACGGGCATTTGAAGACCAAGGCCGTTGACCAGGTATCTCATGTCGTTTGTGTGGCGTGCAGTCCCGATGGTCAATGGGTGGCAACGGGATCGGACGATCGCACCGTCCAGATTTGGAACAAGCAGACCGGTGAAGGGCGATCCCTCCTGCGGGGTCACACTGGGACTGTTTTCTCACTGACTTGGAACCCCGACGGCTCCCGGCTCGCATCCGCTGGCGACGATAAGACGGTTCGCATCTGGGACGTGGCTGCCCAAGATTTATTCGTGACCCTGAAAGGGCACGAAGGTCCGGTGCGAGAAGTTGCTTGGCATCCCACGGAAAAGAATTTCCTCGCGTCGGCTGGCGATACGACGGTTCGAGTCTGGAATACCGATGGCGAGCCTGCCGCGTCAGTCATTCCGCTCCGCAATCCTGCCGGTGAACTTGCGGGTGTGGAGACGCTCGCGTGGAGTCCCAACGGGAAAATGTTGGCCATCGAGGGCGTTCAGTGTTCTCAACTGTGGAACTTCCTCAACGGCAAGCCGGAGCCCGCGGCTGCCCCGTTTGTTCCAACCAACGCGGTTTACGCAATTTCCTGGAATCCAAACAGTCGGCAAGTTGCCTCCGCCGGGGCCTACAACTTTGTCAGCATGCTCGATGCGGAAACCTCGCAATACGTTTTCTCGTTCCACGCGCATCCGTGGATCATCCATTCGGTGGCGTGGAATCCCACGGGAGACACGATTCTGAGTGGCGACGACTTCGGCATGGTCCGGCGTTGGGATGCGCGAACGGGTGCTCCGCTGTCATCGACCATGCTGCTGGCCAAAGGGAACGCCGTCACCTTCAACGCGGCCGGGCAGAGCACTGCCGGCGATCCGCAGGCGATCGAAGCCGAACTCCTCTACGTCGCCGAGAACGACGACGGAACGCTCGACCTCCTGAAGCCCAGCGACTTCGCCGCCCGCATCGGTCAATCTCTGGCGTTCCAGGCGACTCAGCCTGATCCAAAAATTCCCGATCGCGCGACAGCGCCCGGCGCGACTGAGAAACCGCTTCACGGTCTGTCCTTTGATGGCGAGAACGACTACGTCGAAGTCCCGAGCGTGCTAGTCCTCAACGTCCAGGCACTGACGTTCGAAGCTTACGTCACACCGCGCGACCAGCGCAACTCCAAGATCGTCTGGATCGGGAGTCCCCGATGGATGACGCTTGAAGTCTATGAGAAGCGTTGGCAGCAGGCCGTCATCTGGGATGGCAAAGCGCGGTACGTTCCGTCTGACACCGAGGTCGAGCCGGGAAAACGGGTCCACATCGCGGGCGTCTGGGACGGCACCGAGATCCGACTCTACGTCAACGGCGTGCGAAGCAAGTCGGAGACGGTCGATCATGGCCGGGGATGGGAATATTCGGGTCCGCTGATCATCGGCGGAGGAAAGACGATCCGTGAGAGTTTGTTTTCGGGTGTGATGGACGAACTGCGCATTTCCACGGTTTCACGATACCGCGACGACTTCGTCCCCACAGACAAATTTGAGGTCGACGAGCACACATTGGCCCTCTACCGTTTCGACGAGGGGCGTGGAGACACGCTGATCGACTCGTCGCCGAACAATCATCATGGTCGCATTGCCGGTGCAACCTGGGTCCGACTTCGTGACTCCGTCGACGAGAAGTCGGTCCCCAGCCCCGCTCGACGACTGGCGGAATTCGCCTTGAAGCTGGGCGGCACAATCCAGGTCGTGGTTGGTGATGGCGATGGAGAGCGTCGATTCGACCTTTCCGACATGGCCGCGTTGCCGGTCGATGACTTCAAAGTGGCTTGCGTCACGATTGGGGGAAAAGGTCGGACGGATGATCGGCTGGGCGAACTGAGCATGCTGTTGGTTCCGGAAGCCGCCGCCAACGGTTTCGAACTATTTCTCCACCAGACCGAAATTTCCGACGCGGGCATGGCTCATTTGAGTAGGCGGCGAGTGGAGTACCTGGGGATTGTTAAACCTGGTCTCTCAGAACGCGGGACGATGCACCTCGGTGCCATCGAGGGCTTGAAGCGATTGACTCTTGACGGCCCCGCCGTCAACGATGACGCGCTGAAACATGTGGGACGGCTTACTGCATTAACATTTCTCGGACTTACAAACATATCGGTCACCGATGACGGACTGAGGCACCTACGAGACTTGCGAAAACTTAACTCAGTCACATTCAACGCGACAAAAATGACCGCGCGCGGACTGGAGCAATTCGTCGCTGATCATCCTCAAATTAGGTCACTCGAAATCCCGGTCACGGGCCTTGGTGACGAGGGATTGCGGATTTGCTCCACAATGAAACAACTTTCCCGCCTCCACGCCGATGGTCCTAACACGACGGACGCCGGTTTGCTCCATCTGAAGCAACTTCGACTAGAAACTCTGATTCTGAGCGACTCTGCCATCAGCGATGCAGGTCTCCAAACCATCGGTGAGTTGGACGACCTGCGTGGACTGCATTTGAACTTCTTGAAGGC
>CAYSHJ010000721.1:0-9809 GCA_964430385.1 uncultured Planctomycetaceae bacterium | reverse complement strand
CGACCGATGCGGGGCGCGAACCACCGTCCCGCGAGATTCTTCGTAGTCGAACTGCAGATCTCCGCGAACGTCGATGTATTGCGCCGTCGGACCGACGCGAAACGCCGACTTCTGTTGCGGCAGCGAAATCCAATTGTCGCGCGACTTGCCATCATCCAGTTTGGCTCGCAGATGAATCCACGGTCGCGAGCTGAGCGCCTCTTGCACCTGTGCCCAACTCGATGGCGTTTGCATCGAAAAGACACACAGCACCGCCGCGGCGGCAGCTCCGCCCACGAGCAAATACCGCGCGAACGATCGCCGCGTGGTACGACGAGCCGGGGTCGCCGCGAACTCGACCTGCGTTTCATCGAGCAGCGTGGACCGCAACCGCCCGACAAACGCATCGTCGGGGACCGGCGGCGTTCGGTCGCACTGGCCGACCAGTTCTGCCAGTTGGTGATCGCTGAAATCAGCAGGGGATTTGGCGGATGTCATGGTTCAATCTCCTTGCGTGGGAAAATACCAGGCCAGCACGTTCCGCAATTCGGCTCGTGCTCTGGCCAATAACCCTTCGACGGACTTTTCGGTCTTGCCGTGAAGGGACGCGAGTTCGGAGACGGTCTTACGATCGACGTATTTCGCCAGCAGCAATTCGCGGTACGAATCCGGCAACTCCAACAGTGAAGCCCGGACGACATTGTCCAACTCAAGCCGTTGCAGTTCGTCAATCGGCTGAAGTATCACCGAGGAATCCGGTGCCGTCGCCGACAGCGAATCCGTATCCAGTTCGCTCGACACCCCGACGGCAACCCGCTGACGTCGGTAATGCAAAGCAATTTGAGACCGAGCGATCGCGAACAACCAACCGCGCACCTGATCCGTCGCCGAATCAAATCGCGCGATACCTCTCAAAGCGCTGAGCCAGATCTCTTGCACAACCTCTTCCGTCGTGGACGAATTGTCCCCGACCAAGTGAAACACATACCCGTAGATTTCCCGGACATGCCGATCGTACAGCTCCGCCCAGGCGGTCGATTCCCGCAGCTTCAGTCGTTCGACAAAGTCGTTCATTCGAACTCACTTGGCGATTGCCGCGTCACTCGCTGGATTCCCGATTCGCCCGACCGTTCCGAACGATAAGAGAATGCGCGAACCGGACAAATCCCTTGCGGTTCTTTTGGATGGCAGATCATGAACTGGCGTGCGTTTCAGTTTCCCACAACGCTCAATCTCGAATCACACCCATCAGTGTCAGCGCGCTGATGACCGCGGCTGCCACCCACAAGACGGCGACCAAACAGGTTGCGGCCTTCATGGAACCACTCCGACTGCGGAATTGCTCCGGCAAGACCGCGACGAGAACCGAAAGCAGGCCAGCACTGCCGATCATCATGGCGGCGGCACCGCCGTATCGCGGCAGAATCAACCACAGGGAGAGGAAGCAGATCAATGCAAAATAGGGGTGCGTGACGACCTTCTTCGCGGTGATGGTTTGGCTCATGACACGTTCCTCCCAGGGCTTATTGACGCGACGTGCTTTCGCCGAACGACCGACGAAAAGTTTTCGGTTGCCGATACGTTTGATTCCTCATTTCTTGGAACGGCCTCCGTAGAGTGCCTCAAGGTCTTTTGCGTAATCAGCGAATGAAGGTAAACGATGATTTGATAATCCGCGTCGCCGGCGGCTCGGTTCACCGCTTTGTTCTGTCCTCGCTCGGTCTTGCGGTGACTGGGATCCGTACGACCCGGAATCCAATCGTTCGACTTGGCTCGCTCGGACGCCAACTTGCACGGGCGCCGGCTAAGCAATCCGGATGACCGCCATCAGCGAAACAATCGCCACCACGAACGACACGGCTTTCTCCGGATTCGGGGCCGGTCGGATCTGAGGCGTCCACTGTTGATGGCGGACCGGACCAATCGGAACACCACTCCGCCACGTTGCCAAACATATCATACAGCCCCCAGGCATTTGGTTTCCTGGTGCCGACACGCCGGTGACCATCACTTCCTTCGGCGGCTTCATCGGTATTGACGAATACCCAGGCAATCTCAAGGAGGTCACCGTAGCGGGAGCCACTCGTTCCGGCGCGACAGGCATATTCCCATTCGGCTTCTGTTGGCAGCCGATAGTTGTATCCGGGGTCCATCTCTGAGAGCCAGGCACAAAACTCCACCGCGTCGTGCCACGAGACCTGCTCCACTGGGTTATGCATCTTCGTCCGCCATTGCCAAAACGACGGCCGCTTGCCCATCACCATCTCATATTGCGCTTGAGTGACCTCTGTTTCCTGCATCCAAAATCCGGTTGATAGCCGAACCCGATGCTGTGCCACAAAACGATCTTCGTATTGCTTCTTCTCGTCGGCTGACGCCCCCATCTTGAATTCGCCGGCAGGGCACCAACGGTAGGCAAATTCAACACCATTGAGCGCGACTTGAGTACGTGTTCCAGCCGATCCGGCTGGAGCACTCTTCAAGTATTTCGCCATCGGGATTGCATGGTACATCCCACCGGTCAGGTTCCTCGTCTTTCCGTCCAAAGTGCGCGTGTTAAGTCGAATCACCGCCCGTTCGGCCAAATCTTTTCTGAGATGCACCCGCCCCACACGTTTGCCGTCGTCGGTCTTCTTCATGTCGATCGAAACGACGAGGTCCATCCAATTGCTGCCATCCTTGCTCTTCTCCTGGCCCGGGATGCCCAACTCCACCCCGTCCAGCGGCTTGAGCCGGCCCTCGTCAGCAATCGTCAACACGACGGTGACCCGACCCGTACTAGCGCCGTCGAATGAGTGTTCCTCAACGGCGATGTCGTACTTCAGTTTTAGCTCCTCCTTTGTCTCGCCAAGGCCAAAGTCGAGGCCCCAAGCCCGACCGGTTATCGCAGCAACGACGAGGGCGACGACAAATAGAGCCATCCTGCGAAGCGTTCGCGTTGTCACGTCAACATTCTTTTCCGTTCTCTTCATCGAACTGACCCCTGAACGTGGTAATTGTCGATCGGTTGCTCGAAACGGTCACAGGATCAATGTGTCGGTTGGTTGCCGTCGCCCCAGGTGACTGGAATGAGAGGCGTTCGCAGTTCGCCATTCCACGTCTTCCATTCCGGTTTGCTTTTGTCGCCGGTCAGTGTGGCTCTCAAGAAAACGTTGCCCTGTTCCTCTTTGGTTATGTGCCAGGCCCCACTGTCAGTGGCGACCATCGCGGCTCCACCCAATCCGAAGTTGCCACATTCGAGACTGACGCGACAGGAGCTGTCGCGCGGCAGAGTCAACATCTCCAATCCGACGTGTGGACCGCTGCGAGGCATCAGCCGTCCACTGCGGAGTTGCTTGCCGTCTTTATCCACAAGCTCAATTTGCAACCTGTCTTTGCTGCAATCCACTTCCATGGCATTCATCAGGTCGCGGACGTTGCGAAGTTCGAAGTACGGAACCAGCCAGCGATGCCCGTGATGTGGTTCTTTCTCCACCAACGCCAGTCGAGCCTGCAAGCCATTGACCGCTTCGGACCAGCCGCCGTTTGAGGTTTCCGGTGATGGCCTCGCTGCCGCGGCTTTCTTCTCGGACTTGACCGCATCGACCTGGAAACTCGCTGCCTGAAGCTCGACGGTGACCGATTTCGTTTCGCCGACAGGTGGGAAGTCATTTTTGTTGGCTCTGAAATTGCGACTCGGCAACAACGGATCCGGTACTGCCGAGCCAAACCCAGCGGTGATTTTGGCGGTTCCCTTCATGCTGTATTTGCCCGGTGGCAGAGTCCAAACCTGCCATCCGGCGGCAAGCATCGTTTTACCGACTGGCAGGCCAATACCGCCGCGATGAGTCGGCAAACCTACATACGCGTCTGCGGAAATCGTCATCCGATGTGACATAGGAACCGGACCACTGCGAACGTGCCCTGCTTCTTCGATACGGCCGCCGTCACTGTTGAACATCTCGATGTGAAGATCATGCGGATCGAATTCCATTTCGAGCGCATGGCCCGATCGGTTCTTCAGTTCGACGATCACCGAGAGCACATGTGCCCCCTGCTGCATTCCGTGATCCTGAATCGCCAGCCGGCCAGAAACCAACTCGTCCGTTTCCGACCAGCCTCTTCGGTTCGCTGCTGAAGCCTGATCGCCATCCGGTAATTTTGGTTTTTCATCCGGTGATGCGGCAAAGGCCATGACGGCCAGGACAGCCAAACACAGCGAGATCAGTGACGTTCGCATTTTGTTCCTCTTCTGTTTCAAGGTCGTGAGAATTCGCCCGCGACTTCTCCGTTGCGGCTGGTATGGCAGTGTCTGACACCTTTGCCTTATTGAAGACTACCGATGACTGGTCGCGAACTGAAATGGCTTGCCATATTCCTGTGGGTTGAAGTTGACGAGCACCCCCTCACGGAACTGCAAGTAGGTAATGTGCCAACCAAGGTCATAGCCGACGAATTGATCATCTGCATCGACGCCATCAGGATAGGATTGAGGTGTTTGTCGACAGAAGTCCTGAACTGTCGCAAGCAGCTTTTCGCGATCCCGCTCGGTAACAACTTTGCCATCGCCCAGTGATCGCTGAATTTCTTCAATTGTGGCTGTGGTCCGTACTTGACTCGACATAAAGCGGCTGAAAGAAGCTTCGTCGTGAAAGATGCGGAAGTGAACGTCTGTTGGAAAAAGCGAATAACCAACGACCAAGAGCACTGCAGCTACCGCAGCCAAGATGAGTAGGAGTCGCGATGATCTTGCTTGTGTTTCATGCGATGAGGTTGACACGGAATTGTCTCCATTGGCTCAAGTCGTGGATGGCGGAACAAGCAAACTAAATTCACTAACGGTGCGGTGGTTTCAGATCGCATCGACCTGGAAACTCGCTGCCTGAAGCTCGACGGTGACCGCTTTCGTTTCGCCGACAGGTGGGAAGTCCTTTTTCTTGGCTCTGAAATTGCGACTCGGCAACCCCGAATCCAGTACTGCTGAGCCAAACCCAGCGCTGATTTTGGCAGTTCCCTTCATGCTGTATTTGCCCGGTGGCAGAGTCCACACCTGCCATCCGGCGGCCAACATCGTTTTACCGACTGGCAGGCCAACACCGCCGCGATGAGTCGGCAAACCTGCATACGCGTCTGCGGAAATCGTCATCCGATGTGACATAGGAACCGGACCGCTGCGATTCTGCGCTGCTTCTTCGATACGGCCGCCGTCACTGTTGAATAGTTCGATGCGAAGATCATGCGGATCGAATTCCATTTCGAGCGCATGGCCCGATCGGTTCTTCAGTTCGACGATCACCGAGAGCACATGTGCCCGCTGCTGCATTCCGTGATCCTGAATCGCCAGCCGGCCAGCAACCATCTCGTCCGTTTCCGGCCAGCCTCTTCGGTTCGCTGCTGAAGCCTGATCGCCATCCGATGGTTTTGGTTTGTCTTCCGGTGATGCGGCAAAGGCCATCACGGCCAGTACCGCCAAACACAGCGAGATCAGTGACGTTCGCATTTTGTTCCTCTTCTGTTTCAAGGTGGTGAAAATTCGCCCGCTGCTTCTCCATTGCCGTTGGTATGGCAATGTCGAGACTGAAAAGTGACAGAACCGAAACGGATTTGGTTCCTGGCACCGTTGCCTTCTTTTGCCTTTTTTGTTCGCCCCACCTTTGTTCGCCCGGTGCGTCCCCTTTCCGCCCCTGAAGCAGGTCACACGATCCTCATCGAAGTGTCGTGAGATTCCGGCGCATGAAGTAGTACATCCAATTGTCGAAGTTGGTTGACGGGTCGTTCGGAACGTTGACCGGTTTGAACTCCCAAATCGTCGTCTCGTCGAAACTCATCTTGCCGATGTCGGCCGTCATGCGCGAGTGAGCGTGGTGCCACGCGAGCGTGCCGTCCTTGTTGGGACGCGCTTCGATGACGACGAAGACGGCCGGGTTGGTACCGTTGTCGGCGAGGCCGAAGATCGCTCCCAACGGCAGCGTCGTTTCGGGATCGGAATACTCGTAGACCGGTTTGGGGAGCAGGCGCATCGGGATGTTGCTGTTCTGCACGCTTGAGTAGACGCTGCCGGAAAACCGGCGTGACAGTGCACGCATCTGAAGCGTTCGAACTGCGGCCTTCTCAGCGGGCGGGTCGGCCGATGGAATCGCCTCGAACACGCAGCCCGGTTTCGTGGTCTTGAACGTCTGACCGAAGGGCCACTTCGCCTCGACCAGTTCCTCCGACAGCGCGGCAAAACAAACGGTCCAGAGCGGTGTCGCCGTCGTGTCGTTCACCTCAACCTTCTGAATGGCCACGGGCCTCCCGCGCAGACTCCACACCCACAGTGTCGCGTCCGCAATGAATCGAGGCTGGTCCGAATACCGCATCACCGGCTCGGCCCGCAGTTCCGCCGCCTCCCCATCCCCCTTGTTCAACACGGTGATGTGAGTGTCCTGCGCATACTTCCGCGTCCACTTGTAAAGCGCCTCCGTCCGCTCCTTCTGAGCCGCCGTCTGGTTGTCCGCCTCCGCCTGCTGCACGACTTCCGCCTTTGCTGTGTCGTTCTGCACGGCGAAGGCGCTCGCAGCAATAATGGCACCGAGAACTGCAACGAAAGTGGTGACGACTTTCGTCATCGGATTCTTCCTCGAAAGTGAGTGTGACGGAAAGTGGCGAACATTTGAGTCAGCCGCGATCGCTGCGGTTCTCTTCATCGAAATGACTCCTAAAAGTGGTGAAAGGTCGATCGCTACTTCTCCGTTGCGGTTGGCTTGATCGATTTCGGCGTCTCATTTTTTAGAGCTTCGGCTGCCTGCTCGATTGCAGTTTCATTTTGTGGATTCGCGAATGATTGTTATGCCAAAATGTTTTGTTTGAATCGACTCTTTCGGGTCACCAGCACGGGGCGTTTGGGGAACAATAAAGCTCTGCAGGGTATTTGATTCGGCGATGCGTGCAGGGAGCCGAACGATTATTGGCGACGTTGAGCTGATCGGTGAGCCACTGTAAATGTCAAAGCTGTTCGACGATTTGGTGGCGGATATCGTGAATCGCAACGACCAATGATTCGGAGACGTGCCAATGACCATGACGCTTTCGCCAGACTCATCGCTCGTTCGTGGACGCGACAGCCTGAGTGGGAATGAACATTCAACGATGCCGCGATTCGTAATTTGAAACGCCGTCCAATCCAAACCTTCTGGCAGATTGGCCACGCCGTGTTCGCGGTGAATTGCTCCATCTTCCTCGATCCACATGGCCAGCTCTCGGGGGTCAACGACCAATTGTGCATTGACCGACCGCACATCGTCCGGCGCGGCGTCGATGTGAAGGATGCGAACCCATTCGTCGTAGACTCCTCTGAGCTTCCGTCGCTCGACCCCATCATCCACGCGCACCGGCACGCCCCCGGCGAACGAGCCATCGGGCTTGAGCACCTTGCCGCGAATCGCTCCTTCCGCCGGTGCGTTCGCTGCGTTTGTCAGCCGCTCGATTTTCACCGGGCCTTTTCCGCTCCCTTCGGCAGGGAGGACGATGCGGAGTTTGTGCTCGCGCGATTGCTCAAACTTTTGCTCCGGTGACTTGCTTGTCTCGCCGGGTTTGCCGTCGGGAGTCACGGTGAAAATGACCGGCTTGTTCGTGGGGATGCCTTTCAGCCGGAAGTGACCCTGCGCATCACTCTTCTCGATCGCCGCGTTGTGTCCCGGACGTTGATCCGGCGTGGCGGCGGCAATCCAGTGCGGCGGTGCGGGTTTGCCGTCGGCGGTGACGAGTTCGCCGGTGATTTCGCCCGCTTTGAGCATCACGAAATCCGCGCGGCCCGGTTTGCCGGGGGATGCGCCGCGCTGGCTGGGCAGGAGGTCGCGCTCGGCGAAACGCGGAATCGGGCCGGGCTGAAAATCCTTGTCGCCCGCGATGTGGACGCGCTGCGGCTGCTCTCCGGCACGGAGCAGGACATTGAACTCACCCGACTTCGCCATGTCGCGTTCGGTGAAGCCTTCGAGCATCGGCTCGACGGTGACTGCGCGCCAGTGCGCGAGCAGTTGGAGGGGCAGTGAGAAAGCAGCGTAGTATTCGCCTTTGGCGTTCGTCTTCTCGGTCTTGAGCACCTGATTCGTGGCCAGTCGCACCGACACATCCGCGAGCGGTTTACCGTCGGCATCTGTGACCGTGCCCGTGACGTTCCACGCGCCGACCTCCGCCGAGACGTTGCTCTGTCCGCCGGTGTTGCCGCCGATGGCTGTTTCCCTTCCAGGCGACTTGTCGCGACCGATGACGAAACCCAGCCGGCGGAATTCCGTCTTCACGTCTTCCGGCAACCCGAAGTCGCGGGAGAAATTATTCGTGCGCCCCTCGCGGTCCACGATGACACGCGCCGGGTCGGTGAGCGTCATTTTTCCCACGTCGGAATCATCCACCCACCACAGCACGTTCGTGCCCGGCTCCCACACCACGGCCCATTTGCCGTCGGTCTTGTCGCTCACATTCGGGAAGGTTCTCAGCGCGCTCACCGGACGCTCGCCCTCGGCGGGCCAGTTCACCGTGAACCACTGCGGATGCTCGCTCGGCCGGCAAATGGAGAAGCCGTGTTTGTCGTCGAACTTGTAAATCCCCGTCCGGTTCGCGACGCGATACTTTCCATCACCCACGCGTGCTTCGCTGAACGAAAACTCCGTGACACCCGCGGCCTTCAGCGCCTCGACCACTTCGATGACCTTCGCGTAGGGCACGTCCTTGTCCGCGCGGATCGTGAACTTCTTCTTTGCATCCTTCGCGGCCTGCGCTTTCAACTCGTCCAGCGTCACTTGTTTTCCGTTGAGGAAAAGCGTGCCGTCTTTTTCGAGAGCCACATCCGCGTGCTCAATTCGCGGCTTGGGCGCGGGCGCATCCGGCGCGACGACGCTGAACGAAAACTCCGTGACGCCCGCGGCCTTCAGCGTCTCCACCACTTCGATGACTTTTGCGTAGGGCACATCCTTGTCCGCGCGAATCGTGAACCGCTTCTTCGCATCCTTGGCAGCCAGCGCTTTCAACTCGTTCAGCGTCACCTTTTTCCTGTTGAGGTGAAGTGTGCCGTCTTTTTCGAGATTCACATCCGCGTGCTCAATTCGCGGCGTGGGCGCAGGCGCATCCGGCGCGACTACCGTGATTTTCAATTCCCTGGCCGTGAGTTTGCCCGTCCACTCGCCCTCGGCTGGCGTGAGCTGCTTGCCCCCTTCGCCCCTGGCGGTAAAGCCCGGCAGCTCCAGCTCGCAGTGGAACTTGTAGGCGCCGGGGGCGATGCCAAAAAAGTGGCCTTTGATTCCCGACACATCATTCTCAGGCCACAGAAGCGAAACGGTGAACTCCTTCACTTTGAGCGCGTGACCCGGCGGCAGCAGGCGATGCTCCCCAAACGGCGGCACGTCGGTCGGCACGATGTTCGACTCGTGCTCGAATTCCTTCGCGCCCTTCACGCCCGTCTCGTCCTTCAATTTCATCCGCAGTCCGATGTCAGGACGCATGTTGAGTTGAAACTTCACTTCCTTGTCGCCGGGATTGCGCACCCACAGTTCGACCTTTACCTCCTTGCCGAGGATTCGCCACTCATCGCCGGTGATGCGGTATCCGAGCGACAAACCGTTTTGCACGTCGTTCCACATCACGCCCTCGCCAACGAGTTCATCTTTCGGGAAGCCGGACTTCACGTATCGTTCGTCGGGGAGCTTGACCATGTTCGCGCCCGGTGGCTTGGCGGCGGCCTTGGCGGCATCCGCGCCCGCCGCTGCGTTTTTCAGCTCCCCGCCCGCCTGGAGGCTCGGCCAATCTTTGAAGAGCGGTGCGTAGTCGCTCACGGCAAAAACCTGAGGCTCCGGTCCGTCAGCGAGCCGCCGGATGTT
>CAYSHJ010000720.1:0-3598 GCA_964430385.1 uncultured Planctomycetaceae bacterium | reverse complement strand
GTGAGCGGGCGAAGGCCAACGGGGCGATCCTGTACGACGTCAACAATCGCGGCAACAAGCTGGCGTTGGGACAGTTCAATTCGGGAGCCGACGAGTTCCTGATGCGGAAGGGATACATCGTTGTCTGGAGCGGTTGGATCGCGCAGACTCAGCCGGGTGGCGAGCGATTGCGACTGCAGGCTCCGGTGGCGGTCCAGGACGGAGAGCCGCTGGTCGGAGTGGTGCGAGCGGAAGTTATCGTCGACTCGGCCGAGGAAACGCACTCACTGGCGATGTGGGCCAATCAAGGTTCGTTCGAGCCGACCGAGCGCGGCGAAGCGACGTCGACTCTGAGCTGGCGGCAGCGCGAACGTGATCCGCGCGTCGTCATTCCGCGGGGACAGTGGCGGTTCGAAAAACGCGCGATCGAAGCGGACGGCGATCGCGGTCAATTGCCGCACATTGATCTGGTCGTCGCCGGAGGTCTTCAGCCGGGCTACATTTACGAAGTCGTTTACGAAGCTCAAGGTTCGGTGGTGCAGGGACTCGGCTTAGCCGGCATCCGCGATTTGATCTCGTTCTTGAAGCACGAAACATCGGAGCAAAACCCTCTGGCGATCAGCGATACTAGCCCGACGCGCCAGCGAGGGACAGAGGTCAGCAAAACGTCCGATCCCTCGCTGGCGCGTCGGGCTCGTGTGCCGGCCGCAAAGTTCGCGTACGGGTTTGGGGTGTCGCAGTCGGGCCGTTGCTTGCGGCAATTCTTGTACGACGGCTTCAACGCCGACGAGCAAGGCCGGCAAGTTTTCGACGGAGTGATCCCGCATGTCGCCGGCGGCGGCTTGGGGTTTTTCAATCATCGGTTCGCTTCGCCGACTCGGCACAACGGGCAGCACGACAATCACACGTTTCCCGCTGATCAGTTCCCGTTCACTTACAGCGATGAGCACGATCCGTTCACGGGCCGTGAGGACGGCATTCTGCATCGCGATCGAGCACGCGGCACCGTGCCGAAGGTGATGCACACGCAAAGCTCCAGCGAATACTGGCACCGAGCCGGTTCGCTAGTGCATACCGATCCGCTCGGCAAACGTGACGCGGTGATCCCGCCCGAAGTGCGCGTGTATTGTTTTGGCGGCACTCAACACGGCGCCGGCAGCGGAATGCCGGCGACGGCTCCGACAACCGGTCAGCTCATCAGCAACCCCGCCGACTACCGGCCGCTGATGCGGGCGTTGCTGACCGCGCTCGACGAGTGGGTCCGCAGCGGCCGCGAGCCGCCGCCATCCGTTTACCCGCACATCGCCGACGGCACGTTGGCCGGCTGGCGCGAAGCGGAGAGCGGCTGGCAAGCCGTGCCCGGCGTCCGATATCCGGAGGTCATTCATGAGCCGGAGTTCGTCGACCGAGGCCCGGACTTCGATCGCTCGCGACAATCGACGATCGAGCCGCCTCGCTCGCTGGGCCATTACGTCGTGAAGGTGCCAGCGTATCGTCCGGATAACGTCGAACGTGGCACTTTGCAACTTCCCGACATCGCCGTGCCGGTCGCAACCAACACGAGTTGGAATCTGCGCAATCGTCTCGCGGGAGCGGAAGGAGAATTGTTTGGACTCAACGGCGGCTACATTCCGTTCGCCAAGACGGTCGCTCAGCGGCAAGCGAGTGGCGATCCTCGATCCGCGCTGTTGGAACGATATCCCGACTTTCAAGGCTATCTGCACCACTTCCGCGCCGCGGTTCAGCACTTGATCGAGCAACGCTATTTGTTGGCCGAAGAGGCTCGCTCTCTGGAAGCTCTGGCGGAAAAGCGCCGCGCGTTGTTTGAATGATCGCAGCGAGCTGGTCATGGCGTGCCACCCAAACGGACCCACTACCAGAATTAACCAGCCGTGCGATGTCCCTCGCTGTCCATCGAAACTCCAAGAGCGGTCTCTATACTGCCGCCCCGGAAGGAGTGCTGATGGATGGCGACTGATGATGACGAACTACAGCCCCCTGGCCAACCCGTCGAGCCTGGACCGAATTCGGTTGGGTTTGTGCTGCGTCGCACCGTGAACTTGTTTGAACCTCCGCGGCCGTTGAAGTTGGCGGGAGGCGGTGAGCTTGGCCCGGTCACGGTGGCGTATGAAACATACGGCGAGCTGAGTCCGCAAAAGGATAACGCGATCTTCGTGTGCCATGCGCTGACAGGAGATGCTCACGTCGCCGGCTGGCACACGCCGCTGGACCGCAAGCCGGGTTGGTGGGATGAGTTCGTCGGCCCGGGCAAGGGGTTGGACACGAACCGCTATTTCGTGATCTGTGCGAACACGTTGGGCGGGTGTCAGGGGACGACCGGCCCGCTGAGCACCAACCCAGCGACGAGCGAACCTTATGGCCTGAGCTTTCCGTTCATGACCGTTGGTGACATCGTTGAGGTACATGCCGCTCTCGTGCGGCATTTAGGCATCGAGAAATTGCTGTCGATCATCGGCGGCAGCCTCGGCGGCATGCAGGTGCTGGAGTGGGCAGCACGATTTCCGCAGATGATCGGCTCGGCCATCTGCCTGGCGTCGGCGGCGAGGCTGACGTCTCAAGGCATCGCGTTCAACGCGGTCGGTCGGCGAGCGATCATCACCGATCCGAACTTTCACGGCGGGCAATTCTACGACAAGCCGCTAGGCCCAAGCGTCGGACTGGCGCTCGCTCGGATGGTCGCACATATCACGTACCTGTCCGACGCTTCGATCGAGTTGAAATTCAGCCGCCGCCTGCAAGACTCCGACAAGCTGTCATACGACATGATGCGACAAATCGAGTTCCAGGTCGAAAGTTATCTGCACCACCAGGGAAAGCGTTTCATTGAGCGTTTCGATGCGAACAGCTACTTGTACCTCACGCGCGCGATGGACTACTTCGACCTCGCCGATGCTTACGGTTCGATCGCCAAGGCACTCGGTCGGACGAACGCAAGGTTTCTCGTCACCAGCTACACGTCGGACTGGCTGTTCCCGACCAGCCAAAGCCAAGAGCTTGTTCGTGCCTTGATCGAAGCTCGTCGCCATGTGACGTTTATCGAGCTGGCAAGCTCCTACGGCCACGATGCGTTCTTGATCGAGTTCGAATGGCTGGAGAGACTCGTCCGGCCGTTTTTGGAAGCAACGATGTTGGCTGTTCGGAGCGGGAGGTGATGGTGACACGGACAGTCATGGAAGCATGTTTCCCAAGGATTTCTCACGACTGGCTAATTCTTGAATCTCCGGAACCTGTAGCCCAGGCCCTTGTGGCCTGGGTGATGCGACTTCTGCTTTTTTTGGCTCTCCGCGATTCGTGTTGGACCGCAGACATCAGCCGTTGGGCGCTAGCCCACGGTTCGGTGAAATCAAACCGTGGGCTAGTGCCCGGCGGCTGATGAGACGCAAGACCCCCTGACCCTCGCACGCAAGGAAAACCGCCTTTATGGCCAAGCGTTATTGCATGCCCGACCCGACGGCGGCGTTGACGGATGAGTTGCTGTTGCAGCAGGTCGCGCGAGGCAGCCGCGTCGTGGACTTCGGTTGTGGCGATGGACGGTTGCTGGCGAAGCTGCGGGATGAGCACGGGTGCGAGGTTCAAGGGGTCGACGTTGATCCGGAGC
>CAYSHJ010000719.1:0-4317 GCA_964430385.1 uncultured Planctomycetaceae bacterium | reverse complement strand
CTCTTCCAAAAACTGGAGCGACTGACGCAGTTCCGTGTCGATCGGCAAGCGGCCGGCGGAAAGCTCGAACGCGAACCGCGCGCGACGACGCGGGTCCGGCGGCGATTCTCGCTCAAGACGTGTCGCGAATTCGCGGGCACGCGACAACGCGAACTCGGAGTTCAACAGGCTCAGCGATTGCAGCGGCATCGTCGTGGTCGGCCGCTGCACGCAATTGGACACGATCGACGGGGCGTCAAAGAAACTCAGCAGACTGAGCGTCTGGGTCCGCCGCTGCTGCAAGTACAGCGAACGCCGGCGGGCACCCGGCAACGATTCGTCCACGACGACTTCGGCCGCGCTCGTCCGCGTCGTCGGAATGTACGGTCCAAACAGACGACGATCGAGTCCTCCGCTGACAAACAGCATCCCATCCCGGATCGCCTCGGCACTGAGTCGCCGCAGCGGTGCTCGCCATAGCCAGTGATTGTCCGGATCGAGCGATTGCGGATCGCCGGGTGGAAGTTCACTGGTTTGGCGATACGTGGCCGACGTGACGATCAAGCGTTGCAGGTGCTTGATGTCCCAAGCTCCGTCGGTCAGGCTTTCTAGCCTGACTCGATCTGTCGCGGATTCCGTTGGCACTTTCGGGTCAGGCTGGAAAGCCTGACCTACAAACTCCGTCGCCAGCCATTCGAGCAACTCGGGATGGCTCGGGGGTGAGCTGCTGACGCCCAGGTTGTCGACGGTGGCGACGATGCCTCGGCTGAAATACTGCTGCCAGATTCGATTGACCTGCACGCGAGCCATCAACGCCGCCACGCGCGATTCGCGGCGCGTGAGCCAATCGGCCATTGCCAAACGCCGGCCGGTCGTGCGAGTGGTCGGCTGGTTATGGGACGGATTGCCAATTCGTCCTACGGCGTCGGCATCGTCCGTCAGAGCGCGAAGCGTCGCGGGCTGCACCAGCTCGCCAGGATACATCACGTTGCCGCGGACGAGTATCCGAACATCGGGGGGATCGGGCAAAACGTCGGACGCCCACGCGATCCTGCCCAGCGGCGGAGTGCGTTGCTTCTGCAATTCGCTGATTGTGTCCGCGAGCGTCTTGAAGCGCGAGTCGTAGTCCTCGCGAAACTTTTTCAGCGCGGCTTGAGTCGCGTCATCGGCGGCATTCCCGGACGACGATTCGATCACCACGTTGTCCACGATGAAACTGCGGCCGCAGCAGAACTCGAAGCCGAAGCCGCCGTCAGGCAAATCATCGGCAGTCAGTTCGAGTGACTTGTCGTCCGGCACCCAATCGACAATCTGTTCGAGTTTGAACTTACCGTTGGTGAGTCGAGTGACTCGCGCGCCGAAATTCTTTCCGGGCACGAAGCTGCTGGTGCCGATCGCTCCGCGCTGCGTTTCGTCGGAGCCGGGATAATCGACATACACGACCGCTCCGCCCGCCGGATTGCCGTCGATCAGGATGTTGCCGCCGGGCGTTTGGCTGTTGTCATTGAAGTCGTGCAGCGCGAGAAAGAACGCGATGCGCGCCGCCGGAACTTCATCCACTTGGGCCTTGTTGTCGACGACATCGAACGTCGCCTGAATCCACTCGCCCGGTTTGTCCGGCGTCCAATCGAACGTTTTTTTCGTCGAAATCCATTTGTCGCCGGCGGTGCCACCTTCGACGATCCGCAACACACCGGCGGTACGAACGGCGGCTGGCGGTTCCACCTTCGTCGGTTCGCTCCCTTGAACAAGTTTCACGACCGCCGTGCCTCCGGGTGCGTCATCGCCCGGAGCGGTGTTGGACCAGTTCGCCGCGAACGTGCTCTCCAGGCCATCGAAGTCGTCGTGAAAAAGAACTCCCGCCGGAGGCCGATGCTCACGCACCCAATGCCCGAAGTCGGATCGCAACGCCGCGAGTTGGCCATCAAGTTCTTTTTGCCTTTGCTCCCAAGTCTCGACCTCGCCCGGCAAATTGGCGTTCGTGAATCGTTCGCTGGGCTTGAGCCACTTTTGCAGATTGAATACCGGGAACAGGGACGCTTGCAGTTGGTAATACTCGCGCTGCGTGATCGGCTCGAACTTGTGGTCATGACATTTCGCGCACTGAATCGTCAGGCCGAGCAACGACGAGATGAGAATTTGCTGCGACGCTTCGAGAGCCGTGTAGCGGTCAATCAAAACCTCTTCGGGATTACCGTCGCTCTCGCCGGAGCCGTCGATGCCGTTCCGCAGAAAGTGCGTGGCTTCGAGCAGTTCGATCATCTGCGGAGTTGCCTGCCGCTCGTGCTGCTGCGGATCGAAGCCGCTCAGTTCGTCGCCGGCGATTTGCTCGCGCACGAACTGGTCGAATGGCTTGTCGGCGTTGAGCGACCGAATCACGTAATCGCGATACCGGAACGCCAGCGGCCGATCGGAGTCGGCTTGAAAGTAACCGTTCGAGTCCGCATAGCCCGCGACATCGAGCCACCACTTGCCCCACTTCTCGCCGTAGCTGGGCGAGGCGAGGTATCGCTCAATCATCCGTTCGTAAGCGTCTGTCGAAGGGTCGACCACGAACTCGGCGATGTCACGGGGCGTCGGCGGTAAGCCAGTCAAATCGAACGCCACGCGGCGAATGAGCGTTGGCCGATCGGCCTGAGGGCTGAGTGTCAAACCGTTGGCTTCAAGTTTCGCCTGCACAAACCGATCAATCGGCGAACGGACTCGCGAGCCGTCTTTCACCACCGGCAGAGATGGACGTTGCAATGATCGAAACGCCCAATGACGAACCTCGTCGGCCACGCCGACACTTGCGAAAGCGGCCGTGATGATCAGCCAGGCGAGAAGCCCATAACAGGTTGACGTTCTGTGGCAGACGATTCGCATCCAATTCCTCGACGCGGCCAGCTTGCGGGACGAGACACAACTCGCTCATGCTATCGACGTGACGTCCATGAACGTAGCCCTCTCGCCGCTTTCGGCACGGCTAGCCAATAGGTCGTATTGGGCAATCTGTAGCCCCGGCCCTCGTGGCCGGTTTGATTTGAATTCGTCGGGAAAAAAGGCGGAAGTCTCATCAGTCAGGCCACCAGGGCCTGGGCTACAGGATCTGTAGATTCAAGAATTAGCCAGCCGTGCCACTTTCGGAGGCATCTGTGATGCGCTTGCTCTCGACGTTTGCAATGATTCTTGCCGGCCTGTTGTGGCTGGCTGTGCTGAGCCTGACCTCGCCGCTGTTGGCGGACGAGTCCAAGTCGCTCAAGTTGCTGTGGGAGAAAAGCCGTCTCACGATCAGTGGCGAACAGGTGCCGGGGAAGGAGATTAAGATTTTGTATCTCGAAGCATACTGCCGCGCCGGCTCGACCGATCGCGAGTGGGGCCAAACGGTCATCCCGCACAAGACCGAAATGATCTCGGCAGCCGACGACGGACGGCAGATCAAATTGAAATGCACCGTCAGCGACGGCGTCATCGTCTGTGTCCACTCCGACTTCCGCATCGGCGGCCTCAACCCGGACGAGACAATGAAAATTCGCGGCAAGCTGTACGTCGTGAAGTCCGACATCGACGAATTGCTCAAGCGCTATGAACGCGACTTCCCGGAACACGTCGCGAAGAAGTGACTGATTTTCTGCCTCCCTCCCCCCCGCGTGGGGGGGGGGGGGGGGGGTGGGGGGGATTCGGGGGCCAGTGAAACGCTCGCCCCCTCACCCTAGCCCTCTCCCCCGCGGCGGGGGAGAGGGGACCGGAAAGCGAAACGTACGCTGGAGTACTCATTCATGCCTTGCGGATGAAATGGGCCGCGTAGCTGCGGACTTGTTTGCCGTTGAGCACATGCACGATGCGGAGTTGTTGGATCGTTTCCTGGCTAAAGCGGTTCAGCGGCACATGCACCAGCTTTTTGCCGTATTTCTTGGCGAGCCGTCTCCAGCCGGCGCCGGGAGGTGACTCGCTGAGCACGGCGATGTGACGGCACTGGCTGTAAACACACGCGGTGGCCAGCAGTCGTTCTTCCAGCGTGTCAGTGAAGTCGAATTGCGGATCGGTCCAGACTTCCACGATCGGGCGAGGCGGGAATAGAAACATCGCTCCGCCGTATGTCGCGCAACCGATGCCGGGGCCGACCATCTCGCGGTGAAAGTCAGTCGCGAACAGGCACAAGGTCGACTCATCGTGATGCTCGGCCATCCAGGTGATGCGCCACGGGTACTCGCGCGGGTCGGCGGGCGAGTCGAAAAACATCAGCACGCAATCGAGTGTGCCGTGCGTCGGCGGGCAGATCTTCACGTACAAATCGCCGGTGTGCCAGTTCCGCAACGTCTCGCGAATGTCCAAGCCGTCTTTCAGACTGGTCGAAAA
>CAYSHJ010000718.1:0-1789 GCA_964430385.1 uncultured Planctomycetaceae bacterium | reverse complement strand
CGCGGCGGTCCGCACGACGGTACTCGCGGGCATGATGATCTTGGTCGGATTGGCGTTCAAGCTGTCGGTCTTCCCGTTCCACTTCTGGTGCCCGGACGCTTTTGAGGGTGCTTCCGCCGAGGTGGCCGGTTACTTGTCGGTTGCGTCAAAGGCCGGAGCGTTCGCACTTTTGGTTCGACTCGGACTGGCTTTCTCGGGGAATGCGGTCGCTGTTTCGGAAGTGGCTTTCTCGCTGGGCGTCGGGCTGGGCGTGCTGGCGGCGGCGACCGCGACGTTGGGCAACCTGGCGGCTTACGGCCAGACCAACATCAAGCGGATGCTGGCCTATTCGACGATCGCGCATGCCGGCTACATGCTGATGTCCGTCTCCGCGCTGCTGGTTTTACAGAATGGCGGCAGTGTCGGTGTCGACGTGCCGACCGAATCGCGACGCTGCTTGGAAGGTCTGATCTTCTACTTGTTCGTGTATCTGTTCATGAACCTGGGAGCCTTCGCGATCGCCGCGCTGATTCGCAACCAAATCTTCAGCGAGCAGATCGACGACTACAACGGCTTGTCTTCGCAATGCCCGGTGCTGTGCTTCTGCATGGCCTTGTGCATGTTCAGCCTGATTGGCCTGCCTCCGATGGGAGGCTTCTACGCCAAGTTGGTGATCTTCGCTTCCGTCTTCAAGGCCACCGGTGTGCATTGGTCGATGTGGGTTGTGCTGGGCGCCGGAGCGATCAACACGGTCTTCAGCCTCTTCTATTACATTCGTGTGCTCAAGGCGATGTATCTCAGGCCACGACCGGAAGGAGCACGCTCGGTGCGTTACGATCTGTTCCCAGTCGGCGTGTACGTGCTCTTGCTCACCGGACCTGCCTTACTGCTGGGCCTGTTGCCGCAAGGCTTCACCGTCACGGCCAACAATGTCGCCTCGATGCTGCTCAGCCACTTGGGCCGGTAGGGTGGGATTCCCAAACTGAGATTTGAGATTTGAAATCTGAATTCATGGCGATCTCGACGGACCTCGAAATTCTGAACCGCGTGCTCCGCGAACTGTCGAGCAGCTTTTTGCAGTACGTCGGCGAATGCTGGCCCTGGACGGCGGTCGGGCCGAACGGCAAACAGTTGCGAACCGACGCTAACCAATGCGTCGGTCGCCAGTGGAAGTCGATCGAATTGATCGCCGAATACCTCGCGCCGCGTCAAGCTCGTGTCGAGTTCGGAAAGTTCTCAACCAAATTCACCGATCTGCACTTCGTTTCGTTACAGTTTTTACTGAAGCAACTGATCAGCGATCAAACTCGGCTGGTGGAATCCGTGGATCGGAGTGTCACAATGTTGCCCAGCGGCGATCCGAGCCGCGACATCCTGGAGACCGTCAGCCGCAACGAGCATGACAACTTGTCGGCTCTGCAACAGTTGTCGGTCAAGTAGTGCCCATGCAACTCGTCGACACCCACGCGCACTTGGACGAAGCGGCGTTCGCGCAGGATCTGGGCGAAGTCATCGCTCGCGCGGTTGAATCGGGCGTCGTGTCACTGATTGCGGTGGCGACGACGGCCGACAGCAGCCGAGCCACAATCGACCTCGCCGCACGAGTGCCACAAGTCTTCGCTGCGGTCGGCATTCATCCGAACTATGCGGCTCAAGCACGACCGGGTGATTGGGAAATCGTCGAGGAACTCGTCGCGTCTCCCAAGGTCGTCGCGATTGGCGAGACCGGTTTGGATCGGTACTGGGACCACACGCCCTTCGACGTGCAACTCGACTACTTCCGCCGGCAGATCGAACTCGGTCGTCGAAC
>CAYSHJ010000717.1:0-11304 GCA_964430385.1 uncultured Planctomycetaceae bacterium | reverse complement strand
GAGCCGAGAACGTCCGACTTGCGCGACACGCGGAATGTGCCGATCGGAAGGCAACAGGCTGGTTCGACGGCGTTCCTCATGGTCGCTACTCTGAGCCTCGTCGGCAGGATTGTTGCGGCCGACATCCTGAGGGTATTCGTGGTGCAATCAGACAGTTATGACGTTCAATCGGTCGCTCATCCGCTGCGCGGAACGCTGCGACCGCCGGGGTCAAAGAGCCTCACGAATCGAGCGCTCGTGGTCGCGGCGTTGGCTCGCGGTGAATCGCGATTGACGAATGTGCTCGATAGCCAAGACACGCAAGTGATGCTCGAAAGCTGGCGGCGATTGGGCGTGTTGGTCGAGCATGACCCGATCGCGAACACGGTCCACCTCGTTGGCTCTGGTGGACGTTTTCCGGCTCGCGAGGTGGATCTGTACTTGGAAAACAGCGGCACGAGCATGCGATTCCTCACGGCGGCCTGTACCGTCGGCGAAGGACGCTTTCGCCTCGACGGCAATGCACGCATGCGGCAGCGGCCGATCCTTGATCTCGTGACGGCGTTGAACAGGTTGGGTGCGAACGTGTGCTGCGCGACCGACAGTGGTTGCCCGCCGGTGGATGTCGTGGCGAACGGTTTGCCGGGCGGTCGAGCCTGTGTCGCGGCAAACATTTCCAGCCAATATCTCAGCGCGCTGCTGCTGGCCGCGCCGTGTGCGAAGTCAGCGATCGAGTTGCACGTCATCGGCGAACTCGTCTCCGAGCCGTACATCGATATGACGCTCGGTGTGATGGAGCGTTTCGGCGCGACGGTGACTCGGGGCTCGGCGCCTTTCAAATCTCAGATTTCAAATCTCAATTCTCAGCCGACCGGCTACGTCGGCACCGAGTTCGACATCGAACCTGACGCTTCGGCCGCGAGCTACTTCTTCGCCGCCGCTGCGATCACTGGCGGCGAAGTCACGGTGCTGGGACTCGGTCGCTCATCGCTGCAAGGCGACCTGAAATTCGTCGAGGCCCTCGCTGCGATGGGGTGTGAAGTGATAATCTGCGAAGATCACACGACAGTTCGCGGTCGGCCGCTCAAAGGGATCGACATCGATATGAACGCGATCAGCGACACGGCTCAAACGCTGGCCGCGGTCGCCGTGTTCGCCGACGGGCCGACGACGATTCGCAACATCGCGCATGTTCGTCACAAGGAGACCGACCGCATCGCCGCCGTCGTCACTGAGCTGCGGCGTCTGGGCCTGCAAGCCGATGAACAACCGGACGGCCTGACGATTCATCCCGGCACGCCACAGTCGACGACGATCGCAACGTATGACGATCACCGCATGGCCATGAGTTTTTCGCTGGTCGGTTTGCGGGCGTCGGGTATTCGGATCGCGAATCCGAATTGCACGGTGAAAACGTATCCGCGTTTCTTTGAAGACCTCGAAAGGCTGTGCGGACGCCGATGAAGAAACGACCGTCACCGCCCCAACGAGATCGTTCATCGCCGAGTCGTCGGCCGGCACCACGTCGGACGTCTGTGCCTTCAAGGCCGTCGCTGCCGATCGGCAAGACGGCTCGGCAGGTCGCGCTCGCGGCGTTGCTGGAACACTCTTGCCCCCCCCTGGCTTCCTCTCCGGAAGGGGGAAAAATGAGTGTTGACGAATTCATCAACGACCGACTGTCGCGATTGCTCAGCCAAGCGGAACTGCCGCCGATGGAACGTCGATTCGCCACCGAGTTGACGTACGGCGTCGTGCGGCGACAAGCGACGCTCGACACGCTGTTGCAAATGGCGGTCACGCGACCGCGTGACAACGTTCAAGCCGAATTGTGGACGCTGTTGCGACTGGGCGCGTATCAGCTCGCGCTGTGTGATGGTGTGCCGTCGCACGCGGCGGTTGATGAAACGGTCGAGCTGGCGCGATGGCTCGGGCGACCGGAGTGGGTCTCGTTTGCGAATGGCGTGTTGCGAGCGATCGGCCGGCTACTGGTCTCGACTCCGGTTCACGAGCCGGCGGCGAATTCGCTGCCGACGACACAGGGCCGCTACCGGCGATTGAATCAGCCGGTGTTTCACGATCCCGATCAACGGCCACTGAAATACGTGTCGCAGGCGTTCAGCTTGCCGTCGTGGCTTGTCGAGCGTTGGGGTTCGCGTTTCGATTTCGTCGAGCTGTGCCGCTTGGGATTCTGGTTCAATACGCCACCGTCGCTCTGCCTGCGCGTCAATCGCTTGCGGACTGATCGAGATGCCGTCTTGGCGGCATTTACCGCCGCCGCTATCGCGGCTCGTCCCGGCGAGTTGCCCACGTCGATTTGGCTTTCTGATTCGTCCCCTCTCCCCGCCGGAGAGAGGGTTAGAGAGAGGGGTCACGGAAGTTTGAAGGCTCCCAAGGACAAGGCATCCGATGACCTCAAGCCAATCGCTTCGGCACGCATTGACCGTCTGCCGGGCTTCGCCGATGGTTGGTTTGTCGTGCAGGACGAGTCGGCTCAGCGAGCGGCCGAGTTGCTCGCACCGCGGCCGGGCGAATCGGTGCTCGACTTGTGTGCCGCTCCCGGCACCAAGACGACGCACCTCGCCGAGTTGATGCGGAACCAAGGCCGCATCGTGGCCACGGACACGCGCGACGACCGGCTGCAACTGGTCGAGGACAATTGCCGCCGGTTGGGCATTTCCAACGTTGAGACAAAAGTGGTTTCCTTCGAGGGGGCGGATATTCCGCTCGGTCCGTTCGACGCAATTCTGATTGATGCTCCGTGCTCGAACACGGGAGTGCTCGGCAAACGGCCGGAGGCTCGTTGGCGCATCGATCCGGACGACATCGAAGAGCTGTCGCGTATCCAAATTCATTTGCTGCTTGCCGCCGCCGACCGCGTGCGTCCAGGCGGCCGCATCGTGTATTCGACGTGCAGCATCGAGCCGGAAGAAAATTCTGCCGTGATCGAAACAGCTTGCCATGATCGACCGTCGCTGAAAGTCGTCGCGACCCGCGAATTGATTCCCGGCCGTCCGGCCGACGGCGGCTTTCAATGCTTACTGGTGTGTCGTACGCCCTGATCATCGGGAAACGAGTGATCTTGCCGCACCGGATTTGTCCTCACAACGACTGCGTCCACCGCTTCGCATTCGAGAATGCCGCCCGATTCGACTCCGCCTTCGCTACAGCCCGCGACCGTGTCTGATTAGACTGCTGACCTCGCAAAACATTCATCCGCTCACCCAATGACAATTCGACGTGGAGGAAACCCGATGCGTTCGCGACGAGACATTCTGACGTGGCTGTGTGCCGGTTCTTTGGGGCTGTTCGTGTTCGCGGCATCGACCGTGTCCGCTCAGGATAAGCCGCTGGTGCCGGACAAGAATCTGGAAGCGGCGCTCAAAGCCGAATTGAAGAAGAAGGCGGAAGAACCGCTCAAGGAAGAAGACCTCAAGAATGTCTTCTTCCTGGAATCCAAGAAGAAAGAGATCGCCGACCTAACCGGGTTGGAGAAGTGTCCCAACCTCGCCCTCATCAATCTGTCGGGCAACAAGATCGCGAATCTCGCCCCGCTGGCCGGGCTGAGCAACCTGCAATCGCTCGACTTGTCCAAGAACCAAATCGCGGACATCGCCCCGCTGGCGAAGCTTGAAAAATTGCAGTACCTGCAATTGGAAGAGAACCAAATCGAAAAAGTGGATCCGCTGGCAGGCCTGAAAAAAAGTCTGACGAGCTTGTATCTCACCAAGAACAAAATCACTTCGGTCGAGCCGCTGGCCGGACTGGAAAAGTTGGCGATGTTGTATCTGGGGCACAATCAGATCGAGGACATCAGTCCGCTGAAAGGTGTGAAGTGGGTCAAGAATCTCAACGTGCAGAACAATAAGATCAAAGATGTCTCGGCCTTGTCCGGCTACACGGAACTGAGTTTCACGTTCCTCGGCGGCAACCAGATTGCCGACCTCGCTCCGCTGGTCGCGATGGCCAAAGCCGACGCCGAAGGCCAGCAACGCTTCGCTCCCTATTGGCGGCTGTATCTCGCCGAGAACCCGCTCAGCGACGCCGCGAAGGCTCAGGCGGAAGAACTGAAGAAGCTCGGCGTGCGGATTGACCCGAAGTAGGCCTGGAGTAAGTCGTCCAACTTCCGCGTCGGCCAGCAAATTCGGTTGCGGTTCAAAGTTCGCGCGTATGCCAGCCAACCGAACGACGTGAGCGGTGTCGCAACTTGCCATCCTCAACCTTCATTGCCGGATCACCACTTCGGCCCCGAGGTCGAGCATGTCGTACACCTCGG
This sequence comes from uncultured Planctomycetaceae bacterium, assembly GCA_964430385.1. Lineage (GTDB taxonomy): Bacteria > Planctomycetota > Planctomycetia > Planctomycetales > Planctomycetaceae > CAYSHJ01. The sequence continues at coordinate 7,052 of CAYSHJ010000717.1, read as the reverse complement.
TGACGTCTGCGTTGAGCAGGCGGATGCAGCCGCGCGACTCGGCTTTCCCGATCGAATCCGGCTCGATCGTGCCGTGAATCCCGTAGCTGTCGCCGAGGTCCAGCCAATGTTTGCCGAGCGGATTATGCGGATCGCTACCGGCAAACACCTTGCCGTCGGGATCGGTGTATTGCGGGTTTGTGACCTTGTTGACGATCTTGAATTTGCCGATCGGACTGGAACCGTCCTTGCCAATGCAGACGCGATACCGTCGCACGTACTGGCCGTTGTGATGCAGGACCAATTCGAAGTCGCCGAGCGTGATGATCGCTCCGAACGGGCCGTCGAAAACCTTGAGTTTTTGACCCGCTCGCAGCCGTTTCGGATCGACGCGATTCAGTGTCGCCATGTATTCCCAGGGAACCCGATGCTTGCTGGCGATCTTGCGAAGTTGATCTCCTGACTGCACGACATACGGTTCCCGCACGTGCGGTTGGGGCGAGAAATAAATCAGCTTCGCCGTGGCATCGATCCGCTCTTGGATCTGCGAACGAAGTTCCGGCTGTGCCCAAAAGAGTTTTGAGAGTTCCTGGTGAGCGTTGACCAACTGTCCCGCTTTGACTTGGCGATCGACACCGCTCAGGTCCAGCGGCGAAGACTCATGCGGCCGCTTTGCGATGCGGACGGGAGGTTCATCGGAGGTTTCGGTCGTCGGTGTTTCGGATTCCGTCTCGACGTCATCGGGATTTTTGGGAGACGGTGGCACGGGCTTCGTGGCTTCAACTGGTTGCTCGTCGGCGACGAGTCGCAGTCGTGACCGCGACGGTCCGGCCGCGCGCGTGGCAATGGCCGGTTGAATGGCGTTGCGAGAGTCTGGCTCGTCGGGTGCGTCCGCGAGTTCGTCCCACAGTGAACTCATGTCTCCTGAGGGAGGGGGGGACTGAAAGCCGCTCGGGGAGTCCACGAGCGATCCGGTCTGCGTCCCGCCAAACTCGACCGGCATCCAGCCGCTGCGGAACACGACAAACAAGGCCAAGGCGAGGATCGCCGTCGTCAGGATTTTGGTCAGCGAGAACCAGCGAAACATGAAGGACAGCTCCTGTGAAAGCGGTGGAATCTAGCAGGTGGAGCGAAAACCGGCCAAGACGATTCCTCGGCGTGGAAGACCGGGCAACTTGCGATGAATTCCTGCTTTATGGAACTGTCGAGTTGGCAAACTGGCGAAAACTTGCCGGGTGGCGATCGTCCGATCGTAACGAAGGTCGTGACTTTTCCGTTTGTAGTGAATTCAACGGTCCGGAAAGGCTGATCAAGAATGACGATCGAAGGACCGTCGTTCGGACGGTCTGTTCGAGAAGTCAAAGTCGGGGCGTCGCACGGGACGCCAGGGGGTCCGGGTCACGGAGTGGCCCGTCAACTTTGAGGCCGAGGACGGAACTATGCGATTGCTATCGTGGTTGGATGCGGTACGAAGTCGGATCACGGAACGAGACACGGGAGCGACGCGGCGTCGAGCGGCACGAGTCCCCGTCGCTGCGGAACTCGAACGGCTGGAATGCAAATCTATGCCGTCGGCCTCCGCACTGTTCGTCAACGGCGAACTGAACATCGTCTCAAACTCGAACGACAGCATCACGGTCGATGCCATCGGGCCTGCGGGTGCGCAAACAGTGCAAGTCCTGCTGAACAATGTTGTCGCCACGACGGTGGCCAGCCGGCTGACGAGTTCCGTCACGTCGATCGTCGTTCAAGGAGGCAACCTTTCGAACTTCATCGACCTCAGCCGCGTCGGCAGCGCGAACTATCCGAACCTGCGAAACATCCGTGTCGATGCCGGTCATGGCGGTGACACGATCCTTGGCAGCAACGGAATCGACGAGACGCTGCTCGGCAATCACGGCGAAGATCTGATCACTTGCCAAATTGGCAACTCGACGGTCTTGGGTGGTGACGGGAACGACACGATTACGGGAGGCGGTGGCAACGACAACCTCATGGGCGAAGACGGCAATGACAGCATCGACGCTGGCGCGGGTGACGACACGCTCGATGGCCACGATGGCAATGACGTGTTGGTGGCTGGTGGCGGCAACGACAGCGTGACGGGCGGAGATGGCGAAGACTCGATTCAAGGTGGCGACGGCAACGACACGCTCAACGGCATGATGGGCGTCGACTTGATCCAAGGAGGTGCCGGAAATGACTCGATGCTTGGCGGGCAAGAGAACGATTCCATGCTGGGCGGTGACGGCGACGACGTGCTCTTTGGCAACGATGGCTTCGACACGCTTGACGGCGGTGCGAACAACGACACGCTCGACGGCGGCACGGACGCGGACACGATGCTCGGCGGCGACGGCAACGATTCGATGAATGCCGGCGCCGGCGATGACTCGCTGCGCGGTGAAAACGGACTAGACACGCTGCAAGGGGGAGCCGGTCAAGACACGCTCGAAGGAAACGCCGGCGACGATACGCTGCGTGGACAAGGGGCCAACGACACACTCTTCGGCGGCACCGGGTTTGATCTGCTCGACGGTGGAGCGGGGAACGATGTTGAGGATGGCGGTGACGCTCCGGTCGCTGCTCCACCACCTCCGCCGTTGCCAGCTCGCTTGTTCGCCATTCCGAACGACCGAAGCAATTCGATTGTCGAACTTAATCCGATCACAGGCGGCGAGATCAATCGCTTCTCCGCGCCGGAGCCGGTCAACGCCAGCGGCGATGCCATGGCGTTCGATGGCGTGCATCTGTTCTTCTTGAACGGCTTCGGCAGCAGCACGCTGTACGAATTGGATCCCGACACCGGAGCGGTCATCGACCGCGACGTGGTTCCGCAGCCGAGCAATCAGCGGTACGACGGCCTCGCGGCACTCAATGGGCACCTTTTCATTCAAGACGCTTTCAACGACGACATCTTGGAATACGACCCGGACAGCGACGGCGTGATCAATGTGCTCGACATCAACGCCGTGAATCCCCTGACGAATCTGCTGGGTGGTTTGTCAGGAGCACTCGATCCGGATCGTCTGATCGCGACGGTGGCCAACGGACGATCGATTGTGGAGATCAACCCGGCAACTGGATTGATCACCAACCAGTTCTCGCCGACCACACCGGCGGCCGGTGAGTATCGTGGAGTTGGCGTTGTGGACGATCTGATCTACTTGGGCAGCAGCCGCGTGTTGTCGACGGCGGCTCTGAGCGTGTCGTATTACTTGGACGTTTTCAATCGTCGCGGTGAGCTGCAAAGTTCTCTGGCAACCCCGTACGCGATTTCGGCGTTTGGCGCCGACGATGTGGGGACATTGGGGCTCCCGATCGGCACCACCGGACAATTCGACATCGGAGTAGTTTTGCCGGGCGGTTTGACAGGCAGCCAAGTCGCGGCCTTTTCGGCAGCGGAGGAGCGTTGGGAATCGATCATTATCGGTGACTTGCCGGATATCGTGGTGACCGGGATGGGCGTCGTCGATGACTTGGCCATTCGAGTGAACGTGCGGCCGATCGACGGCACAGGTAATGTGTTGGGTCAGACGGTCATCGACGCGCAACGCATCGGCAATTTCTTGCCCGCCCTGGCGACGATCGACTTCGACTCCGGTGACATCGCGCAGCTCGAAGCGAGCGGCCAGTTGGAAGACGTGATCCTGCACGAGTTCGCTCACGCGTTGGGCTTCGGCACGATTTGGACACAACTCAATTTGCTGGCGGCAGCCGGCTCGACCAATCCGCGATTCCTCGGCCGTCAAGCAACCGCCGAATATAACCGTCTGTTCAACGTCTCCGAACTGAATGTGCCGGTGGAGAACACCGGTGGGCCAGGTTCCGCTGATGCGCACTGGCGCGAATCCCGCTTCGGCAACGAGCTGATGAGTAGCGTGCTCGATCTCGGCGACAATCCGCTGAGCCGGATCACGATCGCGTCGCTGAGCGACTTGGGTTATCAGGTTGACCTGAATCAGGCCGACCAGTTCACGCCACCGCGATCATCGGCGGCCGTTCTTGGTCCCTCCGCGAGCGGCAGCCTGGCGTTCAATTTGGTTGGCGTGGTGACAACGCCGGGGCTCGCCGGCGATACGATCATCGGCGGCGACGGGGATGATCGGCTCATTGGCAGCAACGGCAACGACCTGCTCAACGGAAACGCTGGCAACGACACGCTTGACGGAGGCGATGGCAGCGACAGCCTGTTAGGCGGCATCGGCAACGACTCGCTGCACGGCGGCCTCGGCAACGACACGCTGCGGGGCAGCGCCGGCAAGGACACGCTCTTCGGCGACGATGGCGATGACTTGTTCATCGCGGGACTCGGCGAAGGACTCGACGCACTCGACGGCGGCGAAGGTTCCGACTGCTTCGAGATGCGCGGCAACACCGCTCAAAATATCTTCAATGTCGGACAAGACGCCAGTCGCCTGACGGTGTCGATCGACGGTGTGGTGCAATCGCTCGAAGGGAATATCGAACTTGTGCAAGTGTTCGGCTTCGGCGGCGCGGATCGCATCTTTTTGCACGACTTGACCGGTGTCGCCGCAATCAATCTGCGATTGCTGGGTGGCAACGGCAGCGACAGTATCATCGCCGATCCGGGAGCCGTGCTGAGCGACATCCGGCTACAAATGCTCGGCGAATCAGGAGACGATTCGCTCGTTGGCACCGACAGCGCCGAGTCGCTTTCCGGCGGCGACGGCAACGACACGCTCGTCGGCAACGGCGGCAACGACAACCTCGACGGCGGTGCCGGCGATGACTCACTCGATGGCGGCGCGGGCAACGACACCCTTGATGGCGGTGATGGACTGGCGACCATCGAAGGTGGCGATGGCGACGACAGCCTGACTGGCAGCGTCTTCAACGACGTCATCAATGGTGGCTCCGGCAATGACACGCTGGTTGGCCTCAATGGCGACGACGCGCTCAACGGCATGGACGGCAACGACAGCCTCTCCGGCGGAGCGGACCACGACAGCCTGCTGGGCGGCGCCGGTGACGACACGCTCGATGGCGGAACTGATGACGACACGCTCGATGGTCAAGATGGCAACGATCGCATCCGCGGCTTCCACGGCAACGACTTGATTGGCGGCGGAGCCGGCAACGACACGATCGACGGCGGTGACGGAGACGACACCATCACGGGCGAAGCCGGCAACGACGGCATCGACGCCGGCGACGGCAACGACCTTGTGCAGGGCAATGACGGTGATGACACAATCATCGGCAGCGACGGCAACGACTCGCTGCGAGGCGGCGCCGGCCGAGACATCGTCCTGGGTGGCGACGGCAACGATTTCGTCGACGGACAAGGCTCCGCCTTTGACACGCTCGCGGGCGGCGAAGGCAACGACACCGTGATCGCCTCGGTGGGCGAACTGGATGAGTTCTTCCAATTGCCGCCGAATGTGCTCACAAATCTGCAATAACCAGTTCCTACGCCATTGCATACGATGTGCCGCAGGGTTCAATTGCGGCAGTTGCGAGTAGTCCGTCATGGTGAGGATCACACCAGCCGCCAGTGTCGGTGGACCAACTGACGACCTGGGTGCCGTTGATGTAGACCTTCATCCAGTCCCACTGCTCCTCGTCGTTGCCCTCGATGAGCGTCAAGCCACTCCTGCGTGAGCGATTCATGGGTGCAGACGTCATACAGTCAAGCCAGGTTGCAACACCGGCAAATGGCACGACAATGCGATTCGAATCGGCGAGGGTTATCAGATGCCGTTGTCGATTCAAGCGAGTGGCGGTCCAATGTTCTCTCACCTCCGACCAAGAGGATCTCGTGTAATGCTGTTTGACAGCGACGACTTTCGGTCGATCCTGCTGCTCTCGCTGAGAGTCTCGGGGAGCGCCACGGTGATCAGTGCGCTACTGGGAGTTCCGCTGGGGATGTGGATTGGACTTTCTTGTTCCAAGTCGAAATGGATTCTGACGTCGCTCGTTCACACGGGGATGGCCTTGCCACCGGTGGTGATTGGGTTGCTTTTGTATGTCTTGCTTTCGAGAAGCGGTCCACTCGGAGCGTTCGGTTGGTTGTTCACTCCGCGAGCGATGATCGCGGCGCAAATAGGCCTAGCATTGCCGTTTGTCGTGGGTATCACGATGTCAGCCGTTGCCGCGGTGCCGAAAGAATTGGTGGTTCAACTCCGCACGCTGGGAGCCAGCGCGGTTCAATGTCGATGGATGATTCTTCGCGAGGCACGACCAGGGATGCTGCTGTCGATTGCGGCGGCGTTCGGCCGCAGCCTGTCGGAAGTCGGAGCCGTGTTGATCGTTGGCGGCAACATCGAGGGACACACGCGAGTCCTGACCACAGCGATTGTGCTCGAAACCAGCCAAGGGCATTTCGACTTCGCCCTGACGCTTGGTGTCGCGTTGCTGCTTGTGGCGTTCGCCGTCAATGCGGCGATGGTCCGGTGGTGCGGAGGACGGGTTCCGACATGACGCCCACTCCGATGTACCGGCTGCGAGAGGTTCGCAAGTCCTACGAAGCGGCCTTCCGATTGGAAATCGATGCATTGGAAATCCGCACGGGCGAAGTGCTCGCACTGTTGGGTCCGACCGGTGCCGGCAAGAGCACGTTGTTGCGGTTGCTTGCCGGAGTGGAGATCGCCAATGGTGGTCGCGTCGAAATTGGCGAGCCGCGACTCGAGGCCGCGAATCTTCCGTTGGTCTGGCGGCGGCGGATGGCGATGGTTCATCAGCGGCCAATGCTGTTGAACCGCGACGTGCGGACCAACATCGAGTATGGGCTGAATCTTCGGGGGATTTCTGCGTCGCGCAAGAAGGCTGACATCGATCAACTCCTCGATCGCTTTGGACTAACGGAGTTCGCCTCGCAGGCGGGACGAACTCTGTCAGGCGGCCAAACGCAACTCGTCGCATTGGCCAGAGCATTGATCGTCGAGCCAGACATCCTGTTGTTGGACGAACCGACTGCCAACCTCGATCCGGCGCATGTGGAGATTGTCGAGGCCACGCTTCGTCGCCTTCAGGCCGAGCGACAAGTCACGGTGGTCTGGGCGACGCACAACCTGTTTCAAGCACGCCGTGTTGCCGGCCGAGTCGCTCTG